>JAADHB010000020.1 GCA_013152035.1 bacterium | reverse complement strand
GTTTGTTTAACTGCGGGGGTACAAGGAATCGAACCCTGGCCAACGGTTTTGGAGACCGTTATTCTACCATTAAACCATACCCCCAATTTAATCATAAATTCCTTTTTGGGTAGTGGTAACTCACGCTTATTTCTTCGCCTCTTTGTGTATTTTGTGTCCTTTGCACCATTTGCAAAACTTCTTGAGCTCAATTTTTCGCTCAACGAGTTTTTTGTTTTTTCTGCTCCAATAGTTGATTCTGTTGCATTCGGAGCATTTAAGTTTTATAAGTTTATCTTGTGACATAATGGTTGTAGTATAGCTGAAACGGCCGAATTTTGCAAATTCGGGCAGGGGAGGGATTTGTCCTGACGGTCGCTAATTCGCTTGTTCGCCCTTACGGGCTCCAAACTCATAAGCGCCGCGGGGCACGCCTCGCCGTCGCCTATGGCGACATGCTCCGCCGTTCAAATCCCTCGCGCGAGCCAAGCAGTTGGCTCGCTCCTGCCTCCAGCTTTTCGCTTCGCTCAAATCTGTGGGCAGGGAGGGATTTGAACCCCCGTAGGCAATTAAGCCGCTAGATTTACAGTCTAGTGCGTTTGACCACTCCGCCACCTACCCAGATGGCGCAAAGTTAAATTGTTTGCGCTTTTTCTTTTTTAATCTTAATCCCGTTTTTTGTCCTGTTTTTCCCCGCCATCTCTATCGTCAACTCCCCTTTTCGCGCGTCCACCAAAATCTTTCCTCCAATTTTAACTTTGCCGGAAATAATAAGACTCGCCAGTGGATTCAATATCTTGCTTTGAATCATCCGCTTCAACGGCCTGGCTCCATAACGCGGATTATACCCTTCTTTCACCAAAAAAGAAAGGGCTTCTTCGGTTATCGCGAAGCCGATGCCTTTTTCAAGCAGGCGTTTTGAAACAATGTCAATCTGAATTTTGACGATTTCTTTGAGGTCGTCCATAGACAGACTGTTGAAAATAATGATTTCATCCAGGCGGTTCAAGAACTCCGGCCTGAACTTCGCCTCAAGCGACTTCCTGATTTTTTCCTTAATCTGCTTTTCCGCCTTGTCCTCCTCGTCTTTCTCCTCCCCGGTGGCAAATCCGAGCGTTTCCATTTGGCGAACATATTCAGAACCGACATTGGAAGTCATAATAAGGACCGTGTTTTTGAAATTGACATGCCTTCCTTTTGTGTCCGTGAGCTGCCCATTGTCAAGAATCTGAAGCATTATGTTAAAAACTTCGGGATGCGCTTTTTCAATTTCGTCAAAAAGAATGATTGAGTAAGGGCGATGGCGAACCTGCTCCGTGAGCTGTCCGCCCTCCTCGTACCCGACATATCCCGCCGGCGCGCCTATGAATTTGGAAACCGAATGCCGCTCCATAAACTCGGACATATCAACGCGAATGAGCGCCTTCTCGTCGTTAAACATAAATTTCGCCAGAGTTTTCGCGAGTTCGGTCTTCCCCACTCCGGTGGCTCCAAGGAACATAAAGGAGCCGATAGGCCTGTCCTCGTAGGAAATTCCCGCGCGCGACCTTCTCACCGCGTCGGATATTTTTCGTATCGCATCCTTCTGCCCTACCACCCTCTTTTCAAGCTCCTTCTCCATTTTCATCAATTTCTCCGCCTCGCCTTCAAGCATTTTTGAAACCGGAATCCCCGTCCAACGCGAAACAACGCCGGCTATGTCTTCCTCGGTGATTTCCTCTTTCAGTATCCGGCGGGATGTTTGGAATTTTTTCAGGCGATTTTCCTCCTGTTTAATCTGCTTTTCAATCCCCGGTATTTTTCCGTATCTCAGCTCCGCTACTTTCGCCAAGTCAGCCATTCGCTCCGCCGTTTCCGACTCCAGCCGCGCGCCCTCCAAGTCTTTTTTCAAGCCGCGAATAACCGTGATAGCGTTTTTTTCGTTTTTCCATTTCAGTTCCAACGCGGAAACTTTTTCCTTGTGGTCACTTATTTCTTTCTCAATTTCCTTAATCCTCTTTTGGGCGTTTTTCGCCGCCGGCTCGCCCCCCTCCGCGTCTTTCTTTAACGCCTCCTTTTCAACCTCCAGCCGCATAATTTTTCTGTTGGAAATCTCCAATTCCTCCGGCATACTGTCCAGCTCCAGGCGCCTCGCCGAAGCCGCTTCGTCAATCAAATCAATCGCCTTGTCCGGCAAAAACCGTTCGGAAATGTATCTTGAGGACAAATTAACGGCCGCTCTTATCGCGTTGTCCGTAATCCGCACCCCGTGGTGAAGCTCATACCTTTCTTTCAGCCCGCGCAAAATCAAAACCGCGTCCTCAGTGGACGGCTCCTCCACGAAAACCGGCTGAAACCTTCTGGTGAGCGCCGGGTCTTTCTCAATATATTTCTGGTACTCCTTAAGCGTTGTCGCCCCTATGGCGCGCAAATCGCCTCTCGCCAACGCCGGCTTGAGCATATTTGAGGCGTCAATGGAGCCCTCCGCGGCGCCGGCGCCGACCAAAGTGTGAATTTCGTCAATGAAAAGAATTATTTTGCCGCCCGCTTTTTCTATGTCTTTCATCACGCCCTTCAAACGCTCCTCAAATTCCCCTCTGTATTTCGTCCCCGCCACAAGGGAAGCAAGATCAAGGGAAACCAGCTCCTTGTCCCGAAGAGATTCCGGGACATCTCCCTGAACAATTCTGCGCGCCAATCCCTCCGCGATGGCGGTTTTTCCGACTCCCGCCTCGCCTATCAAGATGGGATTGTTCTTCGTCCTTCTGCTCAAGACCTGCATTATCCTCCGTATCTCGTCGTCTCTGCCGATGACCGGATCAAGCTTATCCTCCTTCGCGAGCGAAGTGAGGTTGCGCGCGTACTTGCCGAGCATCCTGAACTGCTGTTTTCCTCCCGTCTCAACCGTTTTTGACTTGCGAAGCTCGTTCAAAATAGCCATCACGCCGTCTTTTTCTATCCTGAATTTTTCAAGAATTTCTTTCGCTTTTGAAGGAATTTCCAGAATGGCGAGAAAAAGATGCTCCGTTGAAACATAGTCGTCTTTCATAAATCCGGCTATGCGATGAGACACCTCAAGCGTTTTCGCCAGCTCGGGAGAAAGATACATTTGATAAGACGGGGTGATGACCGACGCCCGTTCGGTGTCCTCCATTTGGTCCAAAATTGAGTCGGAGAGAAAACCCATATCAATTTCCATTTTTTCAAGAATGGAAATAACCACGCTCTCCTCCTGCAAAGTGAGCGCGGCGAGAAGATGCAGAACATCAACATGGTTCTGCCCCCTTTCAATCGCGAGCTCGTGCGCCCTCCGCACGGCTTCCTGGGCTTTAATTGTAAAATTTTGAAATGGTGTCATATGATTAAATCGCGTCGCACGTCGCGCTCCAACGATGAGTTGATTATAGCACAGAGAGAATATCTGTCAAATTATTCGCGCCTCCGGCGGCTACTTCAGTTCTTTCGGCCTTTCTTCAAGGGTCATGGTCAATTCCATTTCCTTGCCGTCGCGCAAGACCTTGATTTTGACGGAGTCTCCGACTCGGAGTTTGCTCAAAACAAGCGACAAAGAGCTGTTCTTGTCAAGTTTTACGCCGTTCAGTTCCAGCAAAACATCGCCTTCCTTCAATCCGGCTTTGTCCGCCGGTCCGCCCGCGACGACCGCCGCCTCCCCTTTCGCGCCCTTCACCAAAAGGAGCCCGTAATCAACGCTCAGATTCTTCTCCTTTTTCACCTTATCGTCAACGAGGCGGTATCTTATTCCCATAAACGGATATTTCACTTCGTTGAATTCTTTCGCGTCCGCGATGTCTCTTTTCGCGATATTTATCGGAAGGGCGAAGCCGACATTCTCCGCCGCCCTCGCCATGGCGGTGTTCATTCCTATCACCTTTCCGTGCAGATTAAGAAGCGGCCCCCCGGAATTTCCCGGATTGATTGAAGCGTCCGTTTGGATGAGCTCTTGCAGGTCCTCCGGTCCGGAAAGCCCTCCTGATGCCGTAACCTTTCTGTGCAGTCCGGAAATAATTCCGACGGAAACGGTATTTTGGAACTCGCCCAAAGCGTTTCCGATGGCGATTACGGTCTGCCCGACTTTTAGGCTGTTCGCGTCCCCAAGGGGCAAGAATTTGAAGTTTGCCGTTTTTCCTTCAGCCGGCTTAACCTTCAGAATAGCGATATCCAAAAAAGGGTCCCTCGCCAAAACCTCGGCGTCAAGTTTTCTGCCATCGTTCATTATCACGGAATACTCCGCCTCCGTGTCGGCGACAACATGCTTGTTCGTCAGAATCAAACCGTCCGCCGAGACGAAAAATCCGGTGCCGCTTGAAACCTTCTGCTTCTTTGTCCCCTTTTGGCGGTACTGGGGAATTTTGAAATCGGGGAAAAAACCCTCGGGGAAATTCTTGAAAAAATTATCGCCCGAAAAAGGGTCAATGTAGTATTGCTCCACGACCGGCATATCCTTGGTGGCGACCACGCTCACTACCGCGGGAGACGCCTCCTCAACCACTTTGATTATCAAATCTTCCTGAGTGACGATAATCGGCTTCGCCGGCTTTTCTATAATTTGAGGTTCGCCCGGGACCACTTTTTCAATAATCCTGTTTATCGTCTGCGTAACCGGAGGGGGCGCTTGATTAACGAGCGTGACGGTCACGATGCCCGTCGCCATTGAAGTGACGAAACTGACCAGCAAAACCAGCATCACCACCTGATTTTTAGTAAGATCGTTCATACCTCTATTTTATCCCCCTAAAAATAAAAAATCAAATTTTCCCGGTGAATATCTTTTGCTCTTTGGAAAACTCCATTAAATTTACAAGATCAAAGCCCTTCAAGCCATTGTTTGTATTTTTGAACCATTTTCTCAAAGCCGTTTTTGTTGTCGCAAATAACTTTTTTTCCGTGGACCATTTTTATGGAAGCGTTCAGTTTCACTTTCTTTTTGTATTCCGGCACGGTTTCCATTTTTTTCAACTTTTTCTCGGCGGAACTGATTCGCTCGCGAAGAGCCATCGTCGCTTCCCGCAAATACGCGTCCGGGGCAAGGCGCTTTCCGGTCGCCAACTTCACGAATTCTTTGAATGTTTTTGAAGAGCCCATTCGCCAAAACTTCCGGGCTTCTTTTCCGATTTGGGGGTTATCCACGACATAGCCGTATTTTTTGTAAAAATAATCTCTCCATTGGCAAACGGCAAGCTCCGCCAAACCGTAACCGTGATAATAACAGGAATGCTCCGATGTGTATAAATGAGGAACGCTCAAAATGGAAACGGAAGGTTCGCTGCGGTCAAAATGCTTTTTATGGACCTCTTTGGCGATTTTCACCACTTTGGCTTCGTTTATGTTCTTTTCCTCGTAAACCCTCTTCTCAAACTCGCTCACGGACATAATCGCCGCCAAGTTCAAAGGAATCAATTTATGAAGCTTTTTAATTTTTCTCTCAAAAAGGTTGAGCGGATATTTTTCCCCCTCTTTGTTCCGCGCGTATCTAGCCTTCCACTCAATGCTGTTAAAAATATTTTCAAAAAGCATACTTTGGGTTTCGTCCCAAGCGGCTGACGCCGGCGGGTAATCCGTGTTCAGGCATATCTCGCTTTGTTCGGCGTTCAGCAGATGGGCGGCGTGCCCTCCTTCATGAAATAAAGTTCTGCCGGCATTGATACCGGAGCCAATCTGCCCGGGAATGGCGTTGCAAGTGAAATTGGAACTGCCGGGAATCTTCTTCCCGTTCTCAAAACTCACCGGATCAGGCCAACTGCAAAAAGCGTTACTGTGTTTCCCTTTTCGCTCTATCAGATCAAACTTCAAGGTTCCTCCGTTGAAATCAACACCCATGGCGGAAAAACTTCTTCCCCACCTCATCAACATTTCATCAAATTGAAAATAAGGATCTTCTTCTTTTCTGAAATCCCCCGACATCATGAAGGAAAAATTCCAGGGCTTTCGCAACCCCGACATCCTCTTTTCCATTTTTCTGATATCCTTGAAGGCGTATTTGGTCTTTTCGTAAATTTCGTTAAAAATTGAAAATATCTCTTTTTTGGACATTCCGTCCGTTGTTGTCGCCTTGTAATCGTAAAAATCTTCATACCCGAGCTCTCGGGCGTATTCGTTTCTCATCTTCACGAGCCGGACGTATTCTGAAACATACGCTTTCGCCAGTTCCTCTTTGGCGCGGAAACACGCCTTCCTTACCGCCTCGTCGCCGTCCGTAACCATAATCATGCTCATTCGCGCCGTCGACGCCCTCACAAACTTGCCTGACCGAGGGTCTTTGTACCCCTCTTTCCTTTTTGCCCGCCTTTGCAAAATTTTGCTTTCCAGTTCGTCTGTTCTTTTTTTCAGTTCAATCAAATTTTCAGGAGCTTGATATTTGCTGAAAAACAGCTTCCACGCCGACAGTTTTTCTTTTTCTTTTCCACGCGCGCTTTCCAAAAACTTTTCCACGGCGGAGGCGTATTTCTTGTTCGCCCGAAAAGCGTCTCTTGCCGCCAAAGCCTTGTTCAGTTTTCCTTCAACGGAATGGTCGCCCATATAAAAAAGCCAGTACAACTCTTCGTATTGTTTGTGAAGTTTTTTATACTTTCGGTTTAATTCCGCTAATAATTTTTGGGCGTTTTTCTCCATTGTAGTGTTCCGTGCCGACAGATTTTAAATCTTGAACAATCCGTTTTCGTAGATGACGACCTTTTCCCCGGACTTCAAAAACGCGGTCACTTTTTTCTTCTCGGTGTTTATCAAGTCCCAGTGAAGCGCGGAATCGTTAAAGCCCAGCTCTTTTTTCAGTTTTTTTGTCAATTCCTTGGGGTCGCCTGCGTAAGCGTCGGAAAAACTGCTCCCCACGGCGATGTGGCAGTTGCCGTATTTTCCTCCGATATTTTCGTCGAAGAGAGTATTCGCCATAAATTTGCCTATTGGAGAAAACCTTTTGCCCGTGAACGAGAGTTCACCTAAGCGACTCGCTCCCTTATCCATCGCCAATTGTTTTTTGACGAATTTTTCTCCTTTCTTGGCTTCCACTTTTACGACTTCTCCGTTTTTGAAAGTCAGGCGAACACCCTCCACGTAATTCCCGCTCCGAAATGAGGGCATATCGGAGTAATAAACGCCTTCCGTACCGCGCCAATCCGGGGAGCTGAAAATCTCAAAACTGGGGATATTGTGCCCGCTGAATCCGAGCCATTTCCGCTTTTCTCCCGGAGTCACTTTCAGGTCCGTATTTTGAGACTTGATATGAAAATAGTCAACATCCAAACCATTGAGCGCCTTTTTAACGGCGTCGGCTTTTTTGCGCAAATCTTCCCAAATTTTTACCGGATCTTTTTTGTCCAAATAGCACGCCTTAATGATTTCTTTGGCATAATCCTCCTTGGACATTTTCGCTTGTTTCGCCAACTCCTCGGTCGGCATCATACAAAGAGTCCAGCCGAAGTCGCCGGTTTCTTCGCGTTTCCGCGCGATTTCTTTCAGCGGTTTTGAGGAAATTGCCGCAAGCGCTATTTTCCTTGAATCAATGTCGGAAAGATGCGTCAAAGAAGACGGCGCGATTAAGTTAATCAGTCCGTTCAAATTCTTATACAATCCCTTGCTCCATGGCGCCAGAAATTTCAGTTGCTCCTTATTCGCCACATCGTAAAAATCAAACTGCATTTTGGGAGTGGTTCCCATCCTGACAATCACATTCATCCCCTTTTGCAGGAGTTTCTTGTGTAAAATTTCCGCCAACTTGAGTGAATCCTGTTCGTAACTGATATAAACGATATCGCCTTTTTTATATCTCCCCCCCGTTGATTTCCGGGCCGCTTCCAAGCCCCAAATCAAAACATCGGCGTATTTGTTCAAAATGTCTTCCGTAAATATTTCTTTATTTTTCATAATTTTATTTTTTCTTCTTTTCGCGGTAATTTTCCACGGCGTTTTTGAACGCTTGGTCGGCTAGGACGGAGCAATGGACCTTTTGCGGAGGTAGCCCGCTCAGGCGCGCGATTATGTCTTGGGGCGTGATTTTCAGGGCTTCTTCAATCGCCATACCTCCTTTTTCCAGCACCATCTCGGAAAACATTGAGGTGGCGGCGATGGCGGAAGCGCAACCCCATGTCCGCCATTTGAAATCTTTTATCTTTTCCGTTTTCGGATCAACCTTAATCCAAACCTTCATAATATCTCCGCACGCGAAATTGCCCGCCTCGCCCTCGGCGTCAAAATCCCCCTCCTTCGGCTCGCCTGAAAGAAAATTTTTGGGGTGCAAAAAATGCTCTTTCACTTTATCAGAATAAATCCAGTTATCTCCTTTTTTATTTATTACATCTGCCATAATTTTATTCGTCAATTTGTATTATTCTTAATACTAACCGCCGATATGCTTCTTAATTTTTCGACCACTACCTTCAATGTTTCCACCGTGTAATCAATGTCTTTTTTCGTGTTTCGCTTACCGAGGGAAAACCTTATTGAGCCGTGGGCGTAGGCGCGCGGCTTGCCCAGCGCCAAAATAACATGGGACGGCTCAAAACTTTCCGAAGTGCAGGCGGAGCCGGTTGAACAGGCGATGCCGTACTCGTCAAGATACAACACGACCGACTCCCCTTCAACCCCCAAAATGGAAATGTTTATATTGTTCGGCAGCCGCTTTTCGGGATGTCCGTTCAAGAAAGTTTTTGGAATTTCGTCCAGTATCCGTTTGATAAAATAATCCCTCAGTTCCGCCACCCGCGCCGATTCTTTCTCCCTTTCCGCCTGGGCGATTTTCAGCGCCTCCGCCAGTCCGACAATCGCCGGAACATTTTCCGTGCCCGGGCGAAGTTTTCTTTCCTGGCCTCCGCCGTAAAGAAACGGCTTCAGTTTTACTCCCCTTTTCGCGTACAAAAACCCTATGCCCTTCGGTCCGTACATTTTTGAGCCATTGACGGTCATCAAGTCAACGCCCAATTTTTCAACATTCAAGTCAAGATAGCCGGCGGCTTGGCATGCGTCAGTGTGGAAAAACAGTTTTTGGTTTTTGATGATTTTCGCTATTTCAGTAATCGGCTGTATCGTCCCGACCTCGTTGTTCGCGTACATTATTGAAACCAAAATCGTTTCCGGGCGAAGAGCATTTTCAATATCCTTCGGGTCAACGATTCCGTCCTCGCCCACTTTAAGATAAGTGACGGCAAAACCATTTTTTTCCAAAACTTCGCACGGTCCGAGTACGGCATGGTGTTCAAATTTGGTGGTGATGATGTGTGGAAGCATAAGAGGCTCCAATTTCCCCGGTTTTGAGTCGGCGTCGGAGTCCGCTCGCCCCGCTCTAGCGGAAATTTCGGTTTCCGTAGAATTTCCCGTTTCGTCCGTTCTTAAGGAAACCGAATTTCCAAGAGGGCGGGGTCTTAAAGCTTTCACCGCCCCGACAACGCCAAAAATCGCGAGATTGTTGCTTTCCGTTCCCCCGCCGGTGAAAATTATTTCTTCCGTCCGCGCGCTTATCATTTTCGCGACATCCTCCCGCGCGCTTTCCAGCGCTTGTCTGGCTTCTCTGCCCTCTTTATATAGCGCGCTCGGGTTGCCGAATTTCTCAATCCAGTACGGCTCCATCGCGTCTTTGACCCGCTCGTCCAAATAAGTGGTGGCGGCATGATCCATGTAAATTCTTTTGTCCATGTGGACCCGAGAGGATTCGAACCCCCGGCCTCCTCAGTGCAAATGAGGCGCTCTAGCCAACTGAGCTACGGGCCCAATACTACCTAAATTTTATCTCTTCTTTTCAATGGGTATTATGTGAGGCGCTCTAGCCCCCTCCGAAGGAGGGTCCGCCTCTGGCGGAAACTGCGAGTCCGCCTCTGGCGGAAGCTATGGGCCCAAACTATCTAAAAAACTCCAATATTCTACAACTTATTTCCTCTCAACGCAAGGTTTATGAGGTGGTTCAGGAAGTCCGGGTAGGAAACGCCTACGGCGTCAATCGCCTTCGGCAGGAGGGATTCTTTCGTCATTCCCGGCAGCGTGTTTATTTCCAGAATATAAATTTTCGGCTCGCCTCCGGCGGCCCTTCGCTTGGAAACGATAAAATCAGCCCGCGAGTAATGCCTGCACCCCACCGCCCGGTGCGCTTCCCGCGCCATATCCTCTATCCTCGCTTTTACGCTTCCGTCAAACTTCGCGGGGCAAAGCTCGTTCGTCATTCCGCCGTATTTCGCGCCGTAGTCAAAGAAATCGGAATTTTCAGGAGGGATGATTTCAACGACCGGCAGGGCGTAACGCCCGCTCCCCCTGAAATTTTCAACTATTCCGCATGTCGCCTCCCTGCCCTCAATAAATTCTTCGGCGATAACGCGCGGACCGTAAGTGAGCGCCGCCTCAATGGCGCCGATTAAGCCGTGAAAATCTTGAACAATGGAAACTCCTACCGAGGAGCCGGAGGACGCCGGCTTCACAACCCACGGCGGGGCGGTTGTCCTTAAAACCCTTCTCGCGAACTCGGCGGGCGATTCATCCGCGGCGCTTGCCGCCGCGCGCGGAGTAAGCAGTCCCGCCGCGGCAAACGCCTCCCGCGACAAAACTTTATTCATCCCTATCGCCGAGGACAATATCCCGGAACCCGTGTACGGAATTTTGTAAGTTTCAAGAATTTGCTGAACTTTTCCATCCTCGCCGAATGTCCCGTGCAGAGCGTTGAACACGACATCAACCGATTGGAATATTCTTTCGGGGTAGGCGGGATGGCCGTTAAGGTACCACCCGCCGTTTTTGCCCAAAACGATGTCGTTCACGGAATGTTTTTCCGCGAATGCCGAGAGCGCGCTTTCGCCGGTTTTCAGCGAAACCTCGTGCTCCTCCGACGGCCCTCCCCTTAATACGCCGACTCTAATCATATATTTGTTTCAACCAATTTATAATCTCGTCCATCAAGTCCGGCTCTTCCGAAAATATGGTCGTGCCGTGCCCCGCGTTTTGGAAAATTTTTATTCGCTTGTTTTTTGATTCCAAAATTTCAAAAAGTTTTTGGGCCGTTTCCGTTGAGTACTCGTCATTTTCTCCTCCGGCGCACAGATAAACGGACTGGTTTTCTTGTATTTTTTTCGCCGCCGCCTCCGTGTCAATTCCGTAATAGTTCAAGCCCGGCGAAAGCAAAACGGACGCTTTGATTTCCGAATGCTCCGACTGAAATTGCAAAGAAAGGTTCGCCCCGATTGAAGCGCCCGCGAGGGAAATTTTTTCCGGGGGAAGCCCTTTTGAAGCGAAAAAATCAACCGCCGCCGCGACATCCAGAATACCCGCCATATGCTGTTCGTCGGAAAATTCCCTGAAGCCGTCCGGCCCTCCTTCCGACTCGCCATGCCCCCTCAAATCAATCG
>JAADHB010000004.1 GCA_013152035.1 bacterium | reverse complement strand
AAGGCGACCGATTCCGAATACGACAGGGAGAAGCTGACGGAGCGGCTGGCGAAGCTTTCGGGCGGAGTCGGAGTCATTAAAGTCGGAGCGGCGACCGAAACGGAAATGAAGTACAAGAAATTGAAAATAGAGGACGCGGTCAGCGCCACCAGGGCGGCGATAGAGGAGGGAATCGTTCCCGGGGGCGGAACGGCCTTGGTGAAGGCGGGCGCGATTGTTGAGAAGGACTTCAAGGAAAAGAAAATCAAATCTCCTTCAAAAGACATAAACAGAATTTGAAATCGGCTTCGGAATACTTTTGAGGTCAATTGAAAAGCCGATGAGGCAGATTGTTGACAACGCCGGAATACAGGACGGGGGAGTGATCGTCTCAAAAATAAAGGAGGAGGCGATTGGCAATCCGTCATCCAAGGCGGGGTTCAATGTGAGCTCAAACGAGATTATTCCGGATATGATAAAAAGCGGAATCATTGACCCGGTGAAAGTGACGAGGACGGCATTGCAGAACTCCGCTTCGGCGGCGGCGATGTTCCTGACCACCGAGGCGGCAGTCGCGGAAATTCCGAAAGAAAAGCCGGAAATGCCGGCGGGGGGCGGGATGCCGGGAATGGGGTATTAATCAGTTGTTAGTTTGTAGTTATTAGTTGTTAGCGGATGGATGGAAAAAACCGCCCGGGGGCGGTTTTTTGGTGAGGGAGAAAAATTGACAAAAGGGTGGACCGCCGGGGCGGTCCTGAGAGGGAATTGAGAAGTTGGTTAAATAAAAACCGATCCGGGTGGAAGCTCATCTTCATCGCGCGAGGTTTCATCGCTGGGCGAGAAATTGCACTCATTCTCGCCACTTCCCCTGATCCTGCCACATACGACGCACAACTCTTTTGCCGCAAGCGGGGGAAGAGTGCCTTCCCTCTCCTTCGTTGGGCAGTAGATTTTCTTCTTTTGGGCTTCATCCTCTTTATCCTTCGGGTCACCAGCGACCTGAAGGATAATTTTGGGCTTCTTCGGGGGAAGAAGTTTAACATAAAGCTTATCTACCACAATCCACCTCCCTTTCCTTGGATTTTCTGCTTTCAGAATAGGCAAAAAACAGGGTCTTGTCAAACTGGGGAAAAGTTGGTATAAGGAAAGTAGAGTTTAAATAAAAGAAAAGGGGGTGTTTTATGCAGTTTTGCCGTTGGCCCAACTGCGGGTATGTTTTTAAGAAAGGAGAGAGAAAATATAATCCCTGCCCTGGTTGCGGCAGGGACCCAGACGCTACACATGACGAGGAGGGTAAGCCTTTCACGTATTCGGAAGCTTTTATGAAAGGCAAAAAAATACTCTCATCCGGGGCCCGGCTTTAACGGGCTCTTATTTTTTGCTACAATACAAGCAATGCCCGACAAGACAAATTCAAGCGAAATAAAAAAACTGAAAGCCGAGATAGCCCGCCTCAAGAAGCTGGTCATAAAAGACGAGCTGACGGGGGTGTTAAACAGGAAGGGAATTAAGGAGGAGTTTGAGATCCTTTTCAAGGAGGCGTCTTACGCGAAAAAACATTCAAAGGCGAAAAGAAAAATCCACATTGACAACCTTTCCGTAATTCATAGACATTGACGATTTCAAAAAAGTAAACGACACATTCGGGCACTCAACGGGCGACAGGGTTTTGAAGCTCGCGGCGAAGGCGATAAGGGAAAAAGTGAGGGAGATAGACTTAGTCGGGAGAATCGGGGGAGAGGAGTTTGTTATTGTTCTCGCGGGAGCGACCGAGGAGGAGGCGTACAGAAAGGCGGAGGAAATCAGAAAATGCGTAAAAAGAAAACGCTTTATTCCGAAACGAAAGGATTTGAAAATAACCCTGAGCGTCGGCGTGGCTTCTCTGAAAAAATCAAGCGCTGCCGACATAATGGGGCTTATCTCCAGAGCGGACAAGGCGATGTACGAAGCGAAAACCAACCGCGGAAAGGACAACACCGTAAAATACAGCGAAATCGCTTGATTTTTTTGGAAAGGATGGTATAATTCAAGCAGTTTTACATCGAGTAGTCGCTCCCCGCCGCACCCTTGCGGATGTCGGCGGGGGGAGGAAAGTCCGAACACTCCTCCGTCAACATCTGCGAAGTTGTGGCGGGGAGCAGGGTAGCGGGTAACACCCGTCTTCGCCTAAATGTATAGTTTAGGCGGAAGAGGTGCGAACAGAGACGGCCGAAAGCGAAAGCGACGGCCGCCCCGTCATTCGACGGGGCGAGCTCCGATGGCAACATTGGAGGGTGAAACGGCTAAATCCTTACCTGAGTGCAAGGCCGTGTTTCCGCCAACATCCGTAAGGTTGTGGCGGGGAAGTGCCGCTTGATCCCGGTGGGTAACCATCGTGGACAGATAAATGACTGCTCACGACAGAATTCGGCTTATAGATGTAAAACAAAAAATAAAAATCCGCCCCTTAAGGGGCGGATTTTTGTCATTCGTCAACCGGCCTTATTTATTTTCGGCGTTTTTCCACATATGTTTTGTTTGTCTTTTTCCGTATAGTCATATATAATTACAACCATAGGATGAAAAACATAGCGCTTAAAATTAAAAAGGGAGTCGGTTTCAATTGGGAGATGGCGTGCGTTTATATTTTTTACGCTTTGGCTTTTTTTCTCCCGCTCTTTTTTCTCCCGCTCGCCGTTAAGCCCGTCGCCTTCGCGAAAAGTTTCTTGTTTTATTTCGCGACATCCCTGGCGTTTATTTTTTGGCTTTTCTCCCAACTGCAAAAAGGCAGAATTAAATTTCTAAAGAGCGGTTTGATATTCTCGGCGGGGGGCGTTGCCGCGGCATGGCTTATATCGTCCATCTTTTCCTTAAATCCGTCATTATCCTTTTTCGGTGCCGGGTATGAGATAGGCACTTTCGCTTTTTTCGCTTTCCTTGGAATTTCCCTGTTCTTGGTTTCAATGCTCTTTCAGGACGAAAAAAGGGCGGCGATATTTTATCTCGCGCTCACTTTTTCGTCCTTCCTTGTTTTTTTGCTCCAAGTCTTCCACACGGTTTTCAAAATCTCCATACTGCCTTCCTCAATTTTCTCCTCCGCGACCGGCAACACTATTGGAAGCTGGAACGATTTTGCCGTTTTCTTCGGTCTTATCGCCCTTTCCGCCCTTTGTTTCCTTGAGTTGGCGAACTTGGGAAAACTTTTGAAGGCGTTGTTTTACGGAGTGGTGATTATGTCCTTGCTGGCGATGCTGGCGGTCAATTTTCTAATCGCTTGGATTATATTCGGTTTTTTCGTCTTGGTTTTGTTCGTTTACTTGTTTTACTCGTCGCTTCGCGCGGGTTTTTCGGCAGGCGCTTCAAGAAAAGATTTCGTTTCTCCGAAAATTATCCGCCCGTCCTTTTTTATCCTCATCCTCGTTTTGTTTTTCATATTCGCGCGGGGGTGGCTGGGGGACTTTACGAATGTGCTGAACACCGGAGCCACTGAGGTCAGGCCTTCTTGGGGGATCACCGCGGATGTCGTTTGGCAGTCGTTGAAGGAAAATCCGGCGTTGGGATCCGGTCCGAACACATTTTTATATGATTGGCTTAAATACAAACCGGCGTCAATCAACGGCACGATGTTTTGGGGAGCGCGTTTCGTTTCGGGAATCGGGCACCTGCCGTCAATGGTCGCCACGGCGGGGATTTTGGGCGCCGCCGCTCTGCTGATCTTTCTCTTTTTCGTTATTTCTTACGGGGCGAAAATCTTATCCTACGGAAAGAGCGGTTTTAAGAAAATGCTGATGATAACCTCCTTTTTGGGTTCGCTCTATTTGCTGCTTTTCACGATTTTTTACTCGCCGGGATTTTTAATTTTCGCGCTGGCTTTTCTGTTGCTGGGGATACTGGCGGGGATACTGGCGGAGGCGGGAACACTCAAAACCGTTGAAATTTCTTTTATGGATAAGCCGAAGGCGGGGTTCGTTTCCGTTTTATTGATATTTTTAATAATTATTGGAGTTGTTTTCAGTTTGAGCGTTATGTTTCGGCAGTACCACGCGGAGCGTTATTACACCAAGGCCGTTGAAACCCTGAGCGCGGGCGGCAATCTCGGCAAGGCCGAAGTTGATATGGGAAAGGCGGCGTTAATCGGAAAACAGGATGTGTATTTCAGGGAGCTTTCAAAGATAAATCTCGCCGAAATAAGCCAAATTTTGTCCCAACAAGGCGTGTCCAAGGATGTCCTGCGGTCGCGATTTCAAAACGCTCTGGGGGCGGCAATCGCGAACGCCCAAAAAGCCGCCGGCTTAAATCCTATTGATATTTTGAATTGGATGCAACTGGGCGCGGTTTACGAATCCGTGATTCCTTTTAAGGTTCCCGGCGCGGGCGAGCTCGCGATAAATTCCTACAAGAAGGCGTTAGCCGTTTCTCCGCTTGATCCGAGCCCCTTCCTCGCCATGGCAAGGGTGAGTCTGGCGTCCGGCGACACAAAGGCGGCGAGAAATTACATTAAGTCGTCTCTGGGCATTAAGGGCGACTTCGCGCCGGCGTATTTTCTGCTGTCTCAAGTTGAGGCGAAAGACGGTAATTTGAAGGAAGCCGTCAGGGCGGCGGAGCAGACGGCGCTTATCGCGCCGAACGATACCGGGGCGCTGTTTCAGTTGGGAGTTTTAAATTATCGGGTTAAAAATTATTCGCGCGCTCAAGCGGTTTTCAATAGGATAATTTCATTGAGTCCCGACAATTCAAACGCGAATTACTTTTTGGGGCTTATTTACGATAAGCTGGGCGCGAAGCAAAAGGCGATTGGCGTTTTTGAGAAAATAGAAAAAATGAACCCGGGCAACGAGGAGGTAAAATTGATTTTGGAAAATTTGCGTTCCGGCAAGCCGGCGTTGAGCGGGATTTCTTCAAATTCGGCGGCGTCTTCGGAAGGAGAGAGGGGATCGGCGGAGAAAAAATAAGCAGAGGTAAATTATGGTTCAGCGTATTTTGAGATTATTTCACTACGAATTCGGCGGCCTCCATAGGGCCGCCGTGCTTTTGGCGATGTCCGCCATTCTCTCCAGTTTCTTGGGGCTCATCCGCGACCGGCTTTTGGCGGGAACTTTCGGCGCGGGGCGATCGCTTGATATTTACTACGCTTCTTTCAGGGTTCCGGACATTCTCTACAATCTTGTCGCGCTCTCTCTCGTTTCAGTCACCGTCCTCATTCCGCTGTTTTTGGAGAAGGTCAAGGATTCCAAGAGAGACGCGCGCGTTTTTTTGAACGGAGTTTTAACCGTCTTTTTGGGGGTTATGATTTTTCTCGCGTTGATGTTTTTTATTTTCGCCCCGGCGCTCGCGAAAATAATCGCCCCCGGGTTTTCCGCCCAAGACATCGCGCGGCTGGTCGTTCTGACGAGAATTATGCTTTTATCCTCAATCCTTTTGGGGCTCTCAAACCTTCTCTCCACGGTCATACAATCTTATCGCAGATTTTTTATTTACGCCCTAAGCCCTCTTTTTTACAACGCCGGCATCATTTTCGGCATCATTTTTCTGTACCCGGTTTTTGGAATGAAAGGGTTGGCGTTCGGTGTTGTTTTGGGCGCTTTTTTGCACGCGTTTATTCAAGTGCCGGGATTGATAAAGTTAGGTTACGCGCCCCGTTTGTCTTTTAATATCAGTTTCGCGGACATCAAAAAGGTGCTTTTGTTTTCTCTGCCCCGCTCCATCGGGCTGGGAACGCAGCAGATTGTTTTGATTTTCATAACCGCCATCGCCTCCGCGCTGTCGGCGGGAAGCATCGCCGTTTTTCATTTTTCGTTGAATCTTCAGTCCGTCGCGCTCAATGTCGTCGGAGTCAGCTACAGCGTCGCGGCGTTTCCGACTTTGGCGAAACTTTTCGTCAACAATCAAAAAAAGGAATTTCTCAAGCACACCGTTTCCGCGGCGCGCCAAATTATTTTTTGGTCCGTTCCGGCATCCGTCTTTTTCATAGTGCTCCGCGCCCAAATAGTGAGAACGATTCTCGGGACCGGCTTTTTCAGCTGGTCGGATACGCGGCTCGTCGCCGCCGGCGTGGCTCTTTTCTCGGTTTCCATTACGGCCCAGGCGCTCGTTGTCCTTTTTGTTCGGGCGTTCTACGCGGCGGGGAAAACGAAAAAACCTCTTGTCGTGAACCTTTTTTCTTCCGTGTGCATAATCGCCTTGTCGTTTCTGCTCGTCCGCGTTTTGTCGCTGAGCGCGCCGGCCGGGGAGTTTTTTGAAAAAATTATGAGGGTTGAAGGAATCGGCGGGACGGAAATGCTTGCGCTTCCACTCGCTTTTTCGCTGGGAATGATTTTCAACGCGATGGTTTTAATCAGGTCATTTTCCAAATTCGTTGATTTCCCGATATTGAAGAGCGTGAGAATAATGTTCATTCAAGTTTTGGGGGCGTCCCTCTTGATGGGCGCCGTTTCGTTTTTCTTCTTGCGCGTTTTGGACAATCTTTTTGACATTCACACCACCATCGGGGTTTTTCTGCAAGGGTTCGTCGCCGGCGTTTTTGGTATTATGGTTTGGTACGCCTCCCTGCGTTCCGCCGGCAACGGTGAGCTCAAAGAGATAACGGATTCCCTTAAGCAAAAATTCTGGAAAACCCCGGTCATCGCCCCGGAACCGAACGAGTTGTAGGATGGCGGCGGGTTTGATACAATAAACCCAGCATAATTATCGGACTAATTTGCGATTTAATTCGCGATAAAATATATGAACTATGATCTTGTTATAATCGGAGCGGCATCGGCAGGCTTGACCGCCGGAATTTACGCCGGCCGCAAAAAGATAAACACGGTGATTCTGTCAAAAGAGGTGGGAGGGCAGGCGCTGCTCACCGACACCATTGAAAATTTTCCCGGATTTGATTCAATTTCCGGAAAAGAGCTTGCCGCCAAAGAGCGCGCTCAGGCGGAAAAATTCGGCGCGGAGATTAAAGAAGGAGTTGAAGTGGAGTCAATAGAAAAAGACGGCGATGATTTTTTAATTAAAATCAAGGGCGGGGACTCCATCGGAGCAAAATCGGTTATTATCGCCACCGGAAAAAACCCGCGCCGCCTCGGCGTTCCCGGGGAGAGGGAATTTGAAAACAAGGGCGTCAGCTTCTGCTCAATCTGCGACGCTCCTTTGTACGGCGGCAAAGATGTTGCCGTCGTTGGCGGAGGGAATTCAGGGCTTGAGTCCGCCATGGATTTGACAAAGTACGCGAATAAAATTTATGTTTTGGAATTCAGCGATAAAATAATAGGGGACGAATCAATGCAAGAAAAACTGGCGCAAACCGGCAAAGTTGAGTTTATCGCGGACGCGGAGGTTCTGGAAATAAAGGGGGATGTCCTCGTTGAAAAAATTATTTATAAAGACAAAAAAACGGGCGAGACGAAAGAATTGCCCGTCGGCGGAGTGTTCGTCAACATAGGATGGGTCCCGGCGACCGGCTTTTTGTCCTCGGAAAAGGGAGATTTCGTGGAATTAAACGATGGGGGAGAGGTGGTTATTGACCACAAGACGACTGAGACCTCCGTTAAGGGCGTCTACGCCGCCGGAGATGTCTCCGATGTGAAATACAAGCAATGCGTCATCGCCGCCGCCGAAGGGGCGAAAGCGGCGTTGTCGGCGCATGAATATCTGACGAGAAAATAAGCCGTTATTTCGCCAGCAGGGCGTCTATCGCGGACTTTACGTTAGGATAAGGCTGGGCGCCGTTAACAATACTCTGATCCCCTTTGCTGTTCATTATTATGGTGTGGGGCGTTCCTCTTACTCCGGCTTTGATTCCCGCCTGGTAATCTTTTTCAACTTTACTTGCCATTTTTCCGCTGTTCAGGCATTCTTCAAACCGCGCGCCGTCAAGCCCGATAAATTCCGCTATCTTCGGCAACTCGTTTGGATTGAGCCCATTGTTTGACGGCGTGATCTCGTAAATTCGGTTCGTAAATTCCCAGAACTTTTCACTTCCGCCCTGTTCGGCGGCGCATTCCGTCGCCTCGGCTTCTTTTCTTGATTTGCTGTGGAGCGCGTCAAGCGGGAAGTGCCGGTAAACCCACTTCACTTTTCCTTCCTTGCCGTATTCGTCCATAATTTGCTTCATTGTTCCGTGGAATCTTTTGCAGAAAGGGCACTCGGTGTCGGAAAATTCAACCATCGTGATTTCCGCGTCCGGATTTCCGAGAAAATGGGCATTTTCGGGAACCAAATAAGACACTTCTTTTTTCGGTTCCGTTTTTTCGCCGCTTATTTCCGAGTTTTTGTCTTTGTAATAAATCGCTCCTCCGATTATTATGGCGCCGATTACTATCGCCGCCGGCAACGATATTTTGTTTTTCATAAAATTGTTTTCTTCGCTAATTTATAAATTTGCCTCGCGTATTTTTACGATTATTGATTAAGATCTTTTTCTTCGCAAGAAAGCGGGAACGGCGTCCCATTGGTCCTCCGCGCGCTCCTGTTTTTCCGAAGAATCTTCTCGCGCCGAATTCATTTTTTTGTCGGATTCGTCCTGCCTTTCCTGCTGTTGGGGAGATGAAAAAAGCGAGGGTTTTTTCATCCCTTTCCCTTCCGGAAATCCGGAGGCGATGACGGTTACTTTGATTTCTCCTTTTTTAAGGCGATCGTCATTGATTGCCCCGAAAATAACTTTGGCCTCGCTGTCAATTGAGTCCGTGATAATGTTCGCCGCCTCTTGAATTTCCAGCATTGTCATATTTTCTCCGCCCGAAATGGCGAAAAGAACCCCTTTCGCCCCGTCTATTGAGAGATCAAGCAGGGGAGAGTTAATCGCCATCTTGGCGGCGGCTTCCGCCCTGTTCTCGCCTTCGGCGGATCCGATTCCCATAAGCGCCGATCCGGCATCCTGCATTATCGCCCTGACATCGGCGAAATCAACATTCACGATACCCGGCATCGTGATAAGGTCCGAGATTCCCTCCACCGCGTATCTCAATATCTCGTTGCACATTTTGAAAGCGTTCGTAAAGCTGGTCTCTTTTTCTATCACTCCCAAAATTCTGTCGTTTGGAATCACAATCATCGCGTCAACGGCTTCCTTCAAGTCAACCAATCCGCCTTCCGCCAAACGCATCCTTTGCGTTCCCTCAAACGAAAACGGTTTTGTCACGACCGCTATGGTGAGGATGCCCTGGTCTTTGGCGATTTTCGCGACAATCGCCGCCGCGCCCGTTCCCGTTCCGCCCCCGAACCCGCAGGCGACAAAAACCATGTCCGCCCCCTTGATGGTTTCCTGTATTGATTCTTTCGTCTCCTCGGCGGCCTGCCTCCCTATTTCGGGATTCATTCCTCCTCCGAGCCCCCGCGTGAGATTTTTTCCGATATGAATTTTTTTGGAAGCCATGCTGTGATGGAGTTTTTGGGCGTCCGTGTCAATCGCGATGAACTCAACTCCTTTCAGTTTTGAGTTGACCATATGGTTGACGGCGTTCACGCCCGAATTGCCAACCCCCACCACCTTTATTCTGGCAAACGCTTCCACATTAGGTTTTATTTTTCCCGGCATATTAGTTAAATGTTATCATTATTAAAAAATCGGGTCAAGCCGCGCAAATTTCAAGGCAAGAATGACCTGAACCATCGCTTTAACGCGTTTCCGGACTGCGAAATTATTTTCCCTCCGATAATGTTTCCGCCCCCGCGGTTTTCTTCATTGAGTCCCATCATGCAAAGCCCTAACGCCACCGACCATTCCGGGTTGTCAACAATCTCGTTTTTTAAGCTGCCCGAAATGGATATGTTGTATTTGCTTTGCGCCCGGAACAGCGGGGCGTCAACTTTCGCCGGAAGCCGCAATGACGCTTTGGCGATGTCTTCCAAACTCACCAAACTTGACCCGCCACCCGTTAAAATAACTCCGGCGGGAAGCAGCCCGCTCCTGTTTATTTTTTTAAGATGAGATTCAATCAGTTCAAAAATGTCGTTCAATCGCGCCTCAATTATGTCCGACAGCCGGCGTTTCGGAAATCCCGAGCTGTCGCTCCCGTAGCCCGTTTTCAGCATTTCCGCCTCGTCAAGCGGCACCTGCAGTCCGAGGGCTATGTCGTTGGTTATGTGCGTTGATCCGATCGGGAAAATCTCCAGCGAAATCGGAACGCTGTCTTCAAAAATTATAATTGAAACGGTTCCGGCGCCGATGTTGGCGAGAACGCAGCCGACTTCTTTTTGGTGGCTGTCAAGAGTGACAAAACTCGCCGCCAGCGGCGAAGCGACAACATCATCCACCGCCACCCCGGAGGACTCCACCGTTTTTATCAAGTCGGCGAGATGCTGATTGAGGCAGGTTATAAAAAGCGCTTCAACTTCCAGTTTGGCGCCCTTCATTCCGATCGCTTTGCCCATAATCTGGCTGCCGTCTATTTTGTAGCTGAGAGGAAAAGTGTGGATAATCCGCTTGTTGGAAATGTTTGAGAGGTTGGCTTCGCTTTGCGATATGACCCTTTTTATGTCGTGTTGGGTCACTTCTCCGTCCGCGCGCGAAATCATAACCATTCCTTTTGTTTTGGCGGAGCCCAAACTTATCCCTCCGGCGGCGAGGTACGCCCTTTTAACCTGGACGCCGGCTGATTTTTCGGCGGCCTTTATCGCGTCCGCGACGCTTTCCGCCGCCTCCTCAAAATTGGCGATAAATCCCTTGCGGATGCCCCGGGATTCTTTTTTGGAAACCCCTAAAACATTAAGGCCGCGGCTGCCTTTTTTTTGCTCCGTTATCACCACTTTGATGGCGGATGTGCCGGCATCAATTCCGGTTATGATGTTTCTCTTCATTGTCGGATGAATTAATTTCAAATGTTGATGTTGATTTTAAGTTTCTTGATAAGTCTTCTTTCCTCTTTTTTCATTTTTTCTCCGTGATCATATCCCTTCAAATGCAGCAGGGAATGGATGAAAAGGTAGTCCGCGTAATCTTTTTCCGGAAGCCCCGCTTCTTTCGCTTCTTTTTTCGCGAGAGGAAGGTTTATGAAAATCTCCCCCTCCGTTTCTGAAAGCGGAAAAGAAAGGACATTCGTCGTTTTCGCTTTTTTTCTGTAAGCCGTATTCAGTTTTTTCATCAGTTTGTCGTCGGCGGCGACGGCGCTCAGATTATATTTCTTTCCCAAGACCTCCTCCTTTATGTTTTTCCATCGGTTGTTCATCGGTTATATTTTGCCCATTTTCCTCCTGTATTCCATTCTTCTCTGCGCTTTCACTCTCTTAATCGCCTCCACTTTCTTTTTCAGTTTTGATTCGGGGCGGCTCTGGAACTTCAAAGAGCGCGCGCGCCGCAAGATGCTGGACTGCTGTATTTTCCTCGTAAATCGCCTTATGAGGGCTGAGGATGATTCTTTTTCGTTTTTACGCACTTCAATCATAAAATTTTATTCAGCGATTGCTCGCCAGTTTTTTTCTGATAATTTCCACGACCTTTTCAATGGGGACGGTTTCCTGCTCCCTTGAATTCATATCCCTGACTATAATGGAATTTTCAACAGTTTCTTTTTGTCCGAGAATCAACGCGTACGGCGCTTCAAGTTTCGCGGCGATTTTCAACTGCCCTTTTAAGCTGTCTTTGCCTATTGATTGGGACATTGGAACGCGCGCCTTTCTCAGCATCTCCATTATCTCCAAACTCTTGTACTTCGCCGCCGTTCCGATCTGAATGAAAAACACTTTCGGCTTTTTCCTTGCCTTTATTTTTATTTTTCTCTCATTGAGAATTTCGGCGACCCTGTCTATTCCTATCGCGCCTCCGGCGGAGGGGAAATCTTTTCCGGATAAAAGTTTCGCCATGGAGTCGTACCTGCCTCCGGCGGCAATAGCGGTTTTCGCGCTTCCTTCCCGATCCCCGGAATCCGTTTCTTCCGGCTGGGTGTCTTCAAAAATTTCAAACACCGTTCTTGAATAATAATCAAGCCCGCGCACGAGGTGAGTGTCAAGAAAATAATTAACGCCGCTTGAGTCCAAAAACTCCAAGACATCCTTAAAGTGCCGTTTGCACGGATCGCAAAGATAGTTCACCATCTGCGGAGCCTTTTCTTTAATCGCGGAGCACTGCTCTTCTTTGCAGTCAAGGAGGCGGAGCGGATTTGTTTTATACCGCCTTTTGCAGTCCCCGCAAAGCTTGCTCAAGTTTTTCCGGTAGTAGGCGAGCAGCTCTTTGCGGTAGGCGTTTTTGCACTCCGCGTCGCCGAGAGAGTTTATGCGAACAACCACCGGTCCCACCCCTATTTCCTCAAGCGCCGATACCATTGTCCTGATTATCGCCGCCTCGGCGACCGCTTTTTCTTCGTTTATTATTTCAAGCCCAAACTGCTGGAATTCCCTAAATCGTCCCTTTTGAGGCCTTTCATGCCTGAAAAAAGAGCCCTTATACCAAAGCATCACCGGTTGGGGAAGATTCTGCATGCCGTTCTCAATGTACGCGCGCATAATCCCCGCCGTCCCTTCCGGCCTTAACGCCAACCGATCTCCGCCCCGCGTTTTCAGGATATACATCTGTTTTTCAATTATGTCCGAAGTTTCCCCCAAGCTGGCGGTGAAAAGCTCCGCCCTTTCCAGGTGCGGCGTTTGAATAGGGGAGAATCCGTAAAATTCGGCTATTTCCTCGGTTTTTTCGTAAATGTTTTGAAGCAGGCGATATTTTTCAGGCAAAATATCGCGCATGCCCTTGGGCGCCTGAAGAAGTATTCTTGTTTTTTTCGCTTTTGGAGTCATATTTACGCGATACGCAAACTTAAAATCAATATCCGGGGAAAAGACCCAGTTTGTTGACCGGCCAAAGCCTGACAAACGCGCGCCCGACAATGAGTTTTTCCGGAACGGCGCCCCAATTTCTTGAATCAAAGCTCGCCTCCCTGTTGTCTCCCATCACGAAGTATTCGTTTTTTCCGACTTTGATTTCTTTCCCTTCAATTTCAAGCGTGCTTCCCGGAACTCCTATCACTCTTTTTATGAAAAAAGTTGACGGGCTGAGAGGGTAGTGAAAAACTATCACCTCCTCCTTTTTCGGCTGGCGGAAGTGATAGGAAAATTCATCCACGATAAGATAGTCACCGGTCGCGAATGTCGGCGCCATTGAAGCTAAGCTCCATTGACAATGAACGGTTGCGCGACCCAAAGGCGGATCGGCACAACGATAAGCACGGCGATAGCCGTAAACTTCACAAATTCCCAAAAACTATTCTCTTTTCGCTCTTCCATACTGCAATAATACACGATTGCTTTCCTTAACGCAACCAAACAAACCTAAAACACCCGTCACTAAACGCGCGCCATTCGGCGCCACGCGTTATTGCGCGCCTGCCTTTTAGCGCAACTTTGTTTTTATTAGGGCCAGGCCGCCATACGGGCCGGTATTTTCTCCCAACTTGGAAAATAAAATTTTTGGAGACCCGGTATTGTTGAGAATTTTTGAAATTCTGCCTTTTTGTTTGTTGACTATGCCGCCATTTATCACCACGGGTTCAATATTAAACTTGTCGGATAGGTCCCGGATTAGGCGCTGAAATTCCGGCAGAATAACATCCCATTCCTTTTCATTCAATTGCGCGGTCTTTTTTCCGAAACTTCTCTTAATATTTTTCCCGCCAAAGTTTCTTTCCCATTCGCGGAGATGCGACCGGTCAAGTTGCGCGGACTTAATTTCTCCCCCTTTTCGCGTTACCAAGGCCCCGCCCAATCCGGTGCCCCACGCCAAATAAAGAAAATCCGTATTCGGTTTGAGCCCGTAGTATGCTTCGCCAAGCGATTGGGCGACGGCATCGTTCGCAATAAAAACAGGACAGCCAAACTCCTTTTCCAGAGTCTCAACTATCGGTTTGCCGGTCCAGGAGGAAAGGTTCGTGGAGCGGACAAAATCTTTTCCGTTTTCGCTTACTCTCCCCGCTATGCCTATCCCAATGCCCATGGGATTACCGGAAATACTTTTAATGATTTCGGAGATCTCAAAAAACCCCTCCTCAAAATTTTCCGGAGTGGGAATAATGCTTTTGCCAATCGGGATGATGTTGTTCAGCGACGGGCTGCCCGTAACGCGCGTGCTGGTGCCGCCTATGTCAATTCCTATGAACATTTGAAAAATAAAACAGTTAACACGGTTCAACTATTGCGCGGGTTTTCTGTCCGAACCCGCATAATAACCAATCTTATCACAAAACCGATCAAACAAAAACCGCCCTCTCCTTTTCGCATGTGCGCCACTCGGTGGCGCACATTGGCGCACGGGGGGTGGGCTTTGGGTTTGGGCGGGGATGGTGTAATATGTTTATTATGTATTATGTAGTTGGGCTGGGAAATCCGGGAGGGGAGTATGAATTGAGCCGCCATAACGCCGGCAGGATTGTTTTGGCGGACTTCATAAAAAAGCAAAAAATCGCCGAACCGGAATTCAATAAAAAATTAAAGGCTCTGGTGAGCGAGGGAAAAATCACGAAAGAGAAATTCCAAATTATTTTTCCGGAAACTTTTATGAACAAGTCGGGATTGTCCGTGAAGCCGGTAATCACTTCAAAGAAAAAAGCCGCCAACCTCATCGTCGTTCACGACGATGTTGACCTACCTCTCGGCAAGTTCAAAATTTCCGTCGGCAAAGGGTCCGCCGGGCACAAGGGGGTGGAGTCAATAATCAAAAACATAAAGACAAAAGATTTTATAAGAATCAGGGTCGGCATTTCTTTCGCCACCCCGAAGGGCAAACTCAAAAAACCGAACGGAGAAAAAATGCTTGATTTTATTATCGGTAATTTTAAGCCGAAAGAATTGCCGGTCCTCAAAAAAATCTCAAAAAAAATAACCTCCGCTTTGGAGGAGATTATTTCGGATGGAGTAAATAAGGCAATGAGCAACTACAACAAATAAGGCGCGCCGTTTATTTTTCCGGCTCTTCCATATAGCTCAGCGTCAATCTTTGTTCCGCCGGCTCAAAAAGCGTTATCTGGAAAGGATAAGTTTTTCCGAGTTCAAGTTTTTGCTTCATATCCGCTTCTGATTCAAATTCGGAAATGTGCGACAACCCCGAAACGCCCTCCTCAATGCTGACCAGCGCTCCGTGTTTGTTGAATTTTATCACCACTCCCTTGACGATTTCCCCCTTGCCGTATTTCTTGGCGGCGGCGTCCCACGGATTCGTTTTCAACGCCTTGATTGAAAGAGAAATTTTTCCGTCCTTGATGCTGATTATTTTCGCTTTTATTTTTTCGCCAACCTTGAAAATGTCGGCGGGATTTTCAACAAGCGACCAGTCGAGCTCAGAAATGTGCGCCAATCCCTCCAAGTTGTCCTCTATTTTAACGAAAACTCCGAACTCAACGACTCCCGTTATTTCGCCTTCAATGATGTCCTCCACTTTGTATTTTGAAATAATTTCCTCCATTCCTTCGGACCCCGCGCCCTTTTCCGAGAAAATAAGTTTGTTTTCCTTTTGGTTGGTTGACATTATTATTACGGATATTTTTTGCCCCGCCATTTTTTTCAACTCCTCAAGAATCTTGTCTTTGTCTCCGTCCTCAATTCTCGGGTAATGCTCGGGTCCGAGCTGTGAGGCGGGCAAAAACCCCTGGATGCCTTTCCATTCCATAATCAAGCCGCCCTTGTTCGCGTCAAGCACCTCCAGTTCAAGAGAGGCTTTATTTTTTTGCGCCTCTTCCGCTTCCCGCCAGACGATTTCCTGCCTCGCTTCCTTCAAGGAAAGCGAAACATACCCGAGTTCGTTTCTGAGCTCCGTCACCTTCGCGGTTATTTTGTCTTCCGGCTTCAAAACTTTAATGATGTCGCGCGCGTTGTTGAATTCCTTTCCGTAAATTATGCCCGTGCCGAACGCTCCGAGACTGACAAAAAGAACTGAGCCGTCCTGCTTGATTACCGATCCCTCAACCAGATCATCAACTTTTGGAACGACAAGAGGGATTCTCTTAATCAAAGAATCCATTAAAGATGTTTTTACGCCTATTGGCTGTGCTTGCGTCTCATTCATTCTTATCAGTATATTGATAAAAAAATTTTTTGCAACCCCGGCGGCGTATTTGCATAAGCGGCGGGGCGGGGTTATAATAAACTCATTATGATTATCACTTATTACGGAGCGTCTTGTTTTAAGGCGCAGGCGGGCGAAACCGTTCTCGCCTTTGACCCGCCTTCAAAAGAATTTCCGGCGAAGGACTTCGGGCTTAAAACGCCGAGATTTCAGGCGGATGTCGTTTTGATAAGCCACAGCCAACACAAAGGCCACAGCGGCTATGATACTCTCTCGGGAAAAGGAGAGAACAAACGCCCTTTTATTGTGGACGGTCCGGGCGAATACGAAATTAAGGGCATTCAGATAACCGGCGTGAAGAGTTTTCATGACGAGGTTGGAGGAGAGAGGAACGGAGCGAACACCGTTTACACGGCTGAATTTGAAGGCATCTCTTTGTGCCACTTGGGAGATTTCGGCGAAAAGGAATTGTCGGTGGAGGTGAAGGAGGCGGTGGCGGGCTGCGACATTTTATTTATTCCGATTCATGTTTTGGACGAGTCGGGCAAAACCGTGATGGACCCGCAAAAGGCGGCGAAAATCGCGGCGCAGATAGAGCCGAAAATGGTCGTTCCGATGCACTACCACAAAGACAAAAAAGCGCTCAAAAAATTCGTGGATGAGTTCGGGAACGGCGCCGCGAAGCCCGTTGAAAAATTGACCGTGAAGAAAAGGGACTTGGAGGAAAAAAGGGCGGAACTCGCGATTTTGCTGGAAACATAAAAATTGTCCATTATGGGTTTGCTGGATAAAATTGAAGAATTGCAAAAGAAGCCGGAATCTTACAGAAAAAGAGTTCTGGTCGTTTTGATGGCCTTGATTATGTCCGCCATAATTCTCGTTTGGGTCTCAACGCTGAACCTCTCGGGCGGAAAAGAGGGGCAGCCGTTTCCTCCGCCGGCGGAAAACAAAAAAACCGCCGCCGAATACGCCCCATTCGGCATACTCAAAGACGCCACCGCCAACATAAAAAACCTCTTCAACGAAGCAGTGGGGAAACTAAAGAGGTAGGAGAAAAAATCAAAATGGAAAAAAGTATAAAGCAAAAGACATCTCGGAGAGATGTCTTTTGCAACGATCTTTCTTCTCGCGAAGAAAGTCTCGGAGCCCGAAGGCCATTTGTCCTTTTATACTATATTCTGAAAAACAAAAGTCAAGCAAATTGTGAATAAATAAATTTCCCCCGAAATTTACCCCGAAGTCGGACTTCGGGGGAGTGGAAAGTGTGGTGTAATGTTTCGTTCGTTTTTTTTCTTGCGGGCGGGCGGGGGATTTGGTATGATGTAAGCAACATTAAAAGATATTGAGAAAGCGAAGATGGCGCGAGTAAATTATGGCTAAGGAAAAAAAGGATAAAACCGATAAAAACGAGGAGGGTGGAGCGGGGGTTCCCGCCGCGGGAACCAGAATTATTCCCACGAAGATCGTTCAGGAAATGAGCGATTCTTATTTGGCGTACGCGATGTCCGTTATCGTTATGCGCGCGCTTCCCGATGTTCGGGACGGATTGAAGCCGGTTCACCGCCGGATTCTTTTTACGATGCACGAGGCGGGGCTCGGGCATTCCGCCAAATTCAAGAAATCCGCCGCCATCGTCGGAGACGCCTTGGGAAAATACCATCCGCACGGCGACGTCGCCCTTTACGGGGCGATGGCGAGAATGGCGCAGGATTTCTCCCTTCGCTATCCGCTCGTTGACGGCCAGGGAAACTGGGGTTCAATAGACGGAGATGCTCCTGCCGCTTACCGTTACACCGAGGCGAGGATGACTTCCATCGCCGGAGAAATGCTCCGCGACATTGAAAAGGAAACCGTCAATTTCAGGCCGAACTACGACAACCGCTTGAAGGAGCCGGAAGTCCTTCCCGCCGCCACCCCCCAGCTCCTGCTGAACGGAATTCTGGGAATCGCGGTCGGAATGGCGACCGACATCCCGCCGCACAATCTCAATGAAGTCGTTGACGCCACCGTCCACCTCATAGACAACCCCGACGCTTCAACCGAGGACCTGATGCAATTCATAAAGGGTCCGGATTTTCCGACCGGCGGTTTGATTTTCAATCCGAAAGACATCCACAAAGCTTACGCGTCCGGCAGGGGCGGGATTGTCACGAGAGGGGAAGCGGAGGTAATTGAAACGAAAAAAGGCGGCTTTCAGATAATAATTTCCTCAATCACTTACCAGACGAACAAGTCGGAGCTCATTATAAAAATGGCGGATTTGGTGAGGGACAAAAAGATTGAGGGAATCAGGGACATTCGCGACGAGTCGGACAGGGAGGGGCTGAGAATCGCCATTGATTTGAAAATCGGAACCAATCCCCAAAAAATCTTGAACGCGCTGTACAAGCACACGGACCTTGAGAAAACTTATCATTTCAATATGATCGCGCTCGTGGACGGCATTCAGCCACAGCTTTTGCGGTTGAAAGACATTATCCGCTATTTCGTGGCGCACAGAAAAGAAGTCGTTGAGCGGAGGGCGAAGTTTGATTTGAGAAAAGCGGAGGAGCGGGCGCATATTTTGGAAGGGCTGAAAATGGCGCTTGATAAAATTGACGCCGTAATAAAAACCATCAGGGCTTCAAAAGACAAGGAAACGGCGCAGATAAATTTGATCGCCAAATTCAAATTTTCCGACAAGCAGGCGTCCGCCATTTTGGAAATGCGCCTGCACACGCTTGCCGGACTTGAGCGGCAGAAAATTGAAGACGAATTGAAGGAAAAATTGAAACTCATCAAGGAATTAAAGGCGCTTCTGGCGAGCCCCAAGGGAATATTGGGCGTGATAAAGGACGAACTGCTTGAGATTAGAAAGAAATACGGAGACGAACGCAGGACAAAAATAGTTTCCAGGGCCGCCAAGTCGCTTTCCGTTGAAGATCTTGTTCCGGAAAAAGAGGAGGTGATGGTTTTGACGAAAGGGGGGTACGTGAAGCGGACCGATCCGGAAGCGTATAAAGCGCAAAAAAGAGGAGGAATGGGCGTGATTGACATTAACACGAAAGAAGAGGACTTCGTGAATATATTCTTAACCGCCAACACTCACGACGACCTGCTGTTTTTCACGGATAAAGGAAAGGCGTACCAGATAAAAATGTATGATTTGCCGGAAGCGAAGCGCGCGACGAAGGGCAAGTCAATTATGAATTTCATTTCTCTCGCCGGCGACGAGAAGGTCACCTCCGTTTTGGTAGTTCCAAAAAACTTGGAGATTGAGTCTCCAAGTGGAGACTCAATCTCCAAGTTGAGTTTGATTATGGCGACCAAGGACGGCGTAATAAAAAAAGTCAGCGCGGACAGCTTCAAAGATGTTAGAAGGAGCGGAATCGTGGCGATTAATCTTCATAAGGGCGATGAATTGCGTTTTACGCGCCTGGTTTCAAAAGACGACTCCGTGATATTGGCGACAAAAAACGGGCAGTCAATAATGTTCAAGGAGTCGGACGCGAGATTGATGGGGAGGAGCGCCGGAGGGACGCGCGGAATAAAACTGGTGGAAGGCGATGAATTGATTGGAGCCGATATAATAAAAAAAGGCGAGAAAGGGCAATTCCTGCTCGTTATGAGCGAGAAGGGGTACGGCAAGAAAACGGATGTCAAGAATTACCGGATGCAGAAAAGGGGAGGGAGCGGAATCAAGACCTCAAAAATTACGGACAAAACCGGCCCGCTGATTATCGCCAAGGTGGTGAACCCGGAATACGAAGAGGTTATCGCGATTTCGCGATTTCCCAGAACGGGCAGGTTATACGAACCTCGCTCGCGCAGATTCCCGCGCTCGGCAGGCAGACCCAGGGCGTGCGGATTATGAAGTTGAAAGCGGGCGACAGCATAGCGTCACTGACTTGTTTGTAAAAATTTGGTAGAATAAAAGAGCAATTATGGCATTTGTAAATCCGGAAGAAATAATTAAGAAGCATTTTAACCTCCAGCCGGGGATGGCGGTGGCGGACTTTGGCGCCGGCTCGGGCTACTACACTTTGGCGGCGGCGGAAATCGTCGGCGACTCCGGAGTCGTGTACGCCGTGGATATCCAAAAAGATCTGCTGGAAAAAATAAAATCGCGCGCCGAGGACGAGGGCCTGAAAACCGTGGAAATTGTTTGGGCGGATTTGGACAAGCCGGAGGGCTCGCGAATCGCCGAAAATTCGCTGGATTTCGTAATCATCTCAAATGTTCTTTTTCAGGCGGAAAACAAAGCCGCCTTGGCCACGGAGGCGTTTCGGGTTTTGAAGAGCGGCGGGATTGCCGGAGTCATTGATTGGAGCGAATCGTTCGGTGGGTTGGGTCCGCGTCCGGAGGATGTTTTGAGCAAACAAGATTGCGAAAAATTGTTTTTGGAGGCGGGCTTTACGGTGGAAAAAGATTTTGAGGCGGGGGAGCACCATTACGGTTTTCTTTTCAAGAAACCGCAATAAAACTTTATGTCAAAATTTCAAACAATTGTAACAGGGGTTTTTGTGGGAGTGGCGATTATTGCCGTTCTTATGTTCGCCGGTTTCGTCCCTGGTTTCAAAAACAAAGGCGGAACCGAGAACGCCGCGAGGTTTACTCTCTGGGGGACTTTTGACCAGAACAAAATGAGGCCCATTATCGGCGCTCTGAACGAAAAAAACAAAACAAAATTCTCGCTCAAATACACCGCCAAAAAAGAGGGCGCCTACGCGGGCGATATCGTCAATGCGCTGGCGGCAGGCAAGGGCCCGGATATGTGGATTATAAAACAGGACGCGGTTTTGAAAAACTTGGACAAGGTCGTTGTTCTGCCATTCGGCTCTTTCAGCGAGAGGAATTTCAGGGACGCCTTCATTGATTCCGCGGACGCGTATCTTTTTTTCGGAGGGAATAAAAGAAGGAGTTCGGATTCGGCGCCGGTTCAAGGCATTGTCGGTATGCCGATCGCGGTTGACCCGATTGTTTTGTATTGGAACAGAGACCTTTTTTCCTCCGCCGGCATCGCGAAACCGCCGGAGTATTGGGATGAGTTTTTGTCCGATGTCAGGGCTTTGACGAAACGCGATGAGGCGGGAAATATCGTTCGCGCGGGAGCGGCCTTGGGCGAGTTCGGCAACATTAAAAACGCGAAAGACATTCTGTCAATGATGTTTTTGCAGTTGGGCGACAAGATAGTTGACCCCGTTTCCCTGAATGTTGTTTTCGGTGAAAAAGACGAAAAAGCGGTGGTCAATCCCGCCGAGAACGCGATATTGTTTTTCACGGAGTTTTCAAATCCGAAAAAATCCTCCTACACATGGAACCGCGCCCTGCCGCCTTCGGACGATATGTTCGCGAGCGGGTCGTTGGCGATGTATTTCGGCTACGCGAGCGAGATGGAGGGAATGAAAGAAAAAAATCCGCACTTGAATTTTGATATAGCGCCCGTTCCGCAGGTAAGGGACGGAAGCGTAAGGGCGACTTTCGGGAATATCTACGCCATCGCCGCGTCAAAATCTTCGCGGAACGCGCGATCCGTTTTTTCCGCGGTTTTCGCGATGGCGATGGACAAGGATTTCAGCGAGGGCATCGCGCGGGCGTTTTTCATCGCTCCGGCGAAGCGGGACCTGTTGGCGGCGGGCAATGAGGATCCTTTTTTCTCAATCATTTACAAGTCGGCGATAACGGCGAGAACATGGCTTGAGCCGGACTCCGGAGAGGTTTATAAAATTTTCAAAAATATGGTAGAATCAACGGCGACGGGAAAAGTAAGGGTGTCAGGAGCCGTAAAAGGGGCGAATAAGCAAATTGAACGGCTCCTGAAATAAAAATAATTTTTATGCCGAAACTTAAACCTAAATTCAAAAAAATATTCTTGGCGAAAGCGGCCTCCCTGGCGATATTTTCTCTGGCGTTGGTTCCTTTCGCGGCGAACGCGGCGCTTGTCTTGTGCGGGACGAAAGATTATCCACAAGCGTGCAATTTTTGCGATCTTTTTATTCTCGCGCAAACCATCATTTATTTCCTGATGCTTTCAATAGCGCTTCCTTTGGCGATAGTCGCCCTGATTTACGGCGGATTTATGTGGATAACGGCGGGCGGCAACC
>JAADHB010000025.1 GCA_013152035.1 bacterium | reverse complement strand
CCGCTCCGACTTTAATGACTCCGACTCCGCCCGAAAGCTTCGCCAGCCGCTCCGTCAGCTTCTCCCTGTCGTATTCGGAATCGGTCGCCTTAATCTGCGCCCTTACCTGCTCCGCCCTTTTCTCAATGTCGTCCTTCTTCCCTTTTCCTCCGACAATCGTGGTGTTGTCCTTCGTGGAAATGACCTTTCTCGCCCTGCCGAGCATATTGAGCTCCGCGTTTTCAATTTTTAAGCCGACTTCCTCCGAGATAACTTTGGCTCCGGTGACGGCGGCGATATCCTCCAGCATTTCCTTTTTGCGGTCGCCGTACCCGGGCGCCTTGACCGCCAGAGCGTTAAATGTTCCCCGCAGCTTGTTCACGACCAAAGTCGTCAACGCTTCTCCGTCAAGATCATCCGCGATAATAACAAGCTCTTTCTTGCCCGTCTTGGCGAGTTTTTCAAGAAGCGGAAGGATTTCATTAATGGAAGAGATTTTCTTGTCGGTAATCATAATAAGCGGCTCCCCGTAAACCGATTCCATTCTTTCCGGGTCCGTAATCATATACGGGGAGATGTATCCCTTGTCAAACTGCAAACCTTTCACTACCTCGCTCTCTATGCCGAAAGACTGCGACTCCTCAACCGTCACCACGCCGTCTTTTCCAACCTTGTCAATCGTGTCGGCGATAATCTTTCCGAATTCCTCGGATTCCGCTGAAATGGTCGCCACCTGAGCGATTTCCTCCTTGTTTTTAATGGGTTTCGCCATTTTTTTCAGCGAATCAACGACGGCTTCCGTCGCCTTCTCAATGCCTATTTTTACGCCGAGGGGGCTGACCCCCGAAACGGACGCCTCCAATCCCTCGCTTATGACGGCCTGCGTCAAAATGACCGCCGTTGTCGTTCCGTCGCCGGCGGCATCGTTCGTTTTTGAGGCGACTTCTTTAACAATCTCCGCCCCCATATTTTCAAACTTGTCTTCAAGCTCAATATCCTTGGCGATGCTCACGCCGTCGTTCGTGATGACCGGCGCGCCGTAACCTTTTTCAAGCACGACATTCCTACCCCTGGGGCCAAGCGTCACCTTAACGGTGTCCGCCAAAGTATCAACTCCCTTTTTAAGCGCCTCCCGCGCTTTTTCATTGAATAAAATTTGTTTGCTCATAGTTTTAGAAATTGGAAATTAGATCCGCCGCGGCGGATTGCCATTATTCAATAATCGCGAGTATATTATCTTCGCTGATAATAAAGTATTTTTTATCTCCGACCTTGATTTCATCCGGACCGTATTTCGCGAACACGATTCTCTGCCCCTTTTTGACGGACATCGGAATCCGTTTTCCGTTCTCGTCCAACTTCCCGGGACCGACTTCAACCACCGTGCCCTGGTCCGGCCTCTCTTTGTCAATAGTTTCGGGAATGAAAATACCCGACTTTGTTTTTGAACCGCGCTCCTCTTCGGACAACGGCTCAACCAAAACATTATTGCCCAACGGCTTAACATTTGTCTTACTCATAGTTTTTTTACGGTAAATTATTACCTGATAATACCTATATTCTATCCGCCCCACCAACATTGTCAAGTCCAACCGCTCCCAAGGTCTTACCTTGGGAAGTTTTTTGAAAATAAAACGAGCCGGACAGTTTTTTGTCCGACTCTTAAAACGGGAGGTTTTCCGCATCCTCCCTTTCCTTAATCAACTGCGGAATACTTACTTCGAATACCACGAAATCGCGGCGTTTGAAGTTTGGTCGTATGGTCCTGATCTGCAAACCATACAATCCTCCATTTCCTGTAACCGGCAACCCCATAAGATAGCCGGCCTTATGGATTCTTTCCTCGGTCGCCAAACCGAGATGCTCCGCAATTTGCAAAAACAGCTCTTTTTTCCTCACCAACCCGCTGTTTAAAATCCAGTGGTAATGATGAGAAAACAACCTCCTCTGTTCAAGAACAGTCGCCACGGCAGCGGCTCTGCCGTGCGAACTGGACAAAATTCTGTTCATTTGCCTGGGCGTGTATCGTTCTTTGCAATAACCGCCCAAACAGAGGTCAATAAATTTTGCCAACCCCTCCAGTTGTTTTCTAACAAGAGGGTTGTTTTCAGCGTCAAACGCGTAAATATCCGCCAAAAACAAATCATCCTTTTTTGAAACTGAGAACCTAGTCCCGGTGGGATATTTCCTCCATCGGATGCTGTCTTGAAAAAATTTTTTTCTCTTCCGACTGTAGTGATTTTTTGTTTCCGGGATCGTCCATGTGAGATTCTTCCAATCGGAAATTTTCTCCGTTGCGATATCTTTGATAATTTTTAAAATTATCGGGCGCAAGAGCCGATATTGCTCTTGCGAAACAAAAAACCACTTTCTTCTTTTGCGCAACCAGCCAGCCACGCGAGAATCGTGGTATGGTCTCGTTGGACCGATACCGATTTCAAGAAGCACCGCTTCTTGAAAGAACATTTCACTGCCGTTAATGGTCCCCGGACCCACAACAGCAACAACATTTAATTTCCATTTCTCTTGATTAAAGACAGCTATTTCGCCGTTATATTTAATCAAGACAAGCACGCGCGCGCTTTTTTTTACCAGTGCAACATCACTACTGACATACTTCCGAACAATCTCTGGTCTTTTATAGTAAATCTTCATTTTCCCACCTCTTTTTCGCATATATTTTGTTTTTAAAGAATGCCTAATCTCATTCCTACATCAAAAACCCGCTTCCCGCAAGCTCCCGAGGGCTTACCTTAGGAAGCTTTTTCAACATTTTTTTGCTTGTATTTTTTCGCGCTTGATATATAATGGTTTTTATAATGTCTGTTTCCGTTATTTTATCAATAGTTCAGATTATCATCGCCGCTCTTTTGGTGACGACCGTGCTGCTCCAGCAGATTGGAGGAGGGCTCGGCTCCGCGTTTGGCGGAGGCGGAGCATCTTACCACTCCAAACGCGGATTTGAAAAAATACTGTTCACGACAACTATCGTTCTCGGTGTCCTTTTCGGATTGACCGCTCTCTTGGCGTTAATCATACAATAAGCGAACGGCCGGGCGGTTTTTTCTTTCGTTTTTTGGATTGAAAACCGCGGCGGCCCGTTCGCTAACCCACCATGATAAACCTAAAAAAAAGAATTGATCTTCCAAGCGCGAAGGAAATTGTTTTCATAATAAGGACTCTCAAGCCCGCGGAAAAGTTCGCTTTTTTTGCGCTGGCGGTCGTTTTCGCTTCAAGTGTTTTGGCAATCGCGTGGAAAATAAATGGCAAATTTATGGTGGAAATCCCCTCACAGGGCGGGGTTCTCAAGGAAGGGGTCATCGGCATTCCGCGATTCATCAATCCCCTGCTGGCGATTTCCGACGCGGACAGGGATGTTGCCGCCTTGGTTTACTCGGGGCTTATGCGCGCGAACAACCAAGGGAAGCTGGAGCCGGACCTTGCCGAAAAATACGAGGTTTCCGAGGATGGGCTTGTTTACACCTTTACGCTTCGCCCAAACCTCGTATGGCACGACGGAAGTCCGATAACCAGCGGCGACATTCTTTTTACCATCCGGCAGGCGCAAGATCCCAGCTTGAAAAGCCCCCGAAGGGCGAGTTGGGAAGGCATAGAAGTGAGAAAAATAGACGAGAGAACCGTGGAGTTTACTCTTCAAAAGCCGTACGCGCCCTTCCTTGAGAACACGACTATAGGAATACTGCCGAAGCACATTTGGGAAAACGCCTCCTCGGAACGGATGGCGCTCAGCGAATTCAACATCCGCCCCATCGGCTCCGGACCGTATAAAATTGAAAAAGTGAGCAAGGACTCGTCCGGGATTATCACCTCCTACGCGCTTGTTCCGAACGAAAAATTCTCGCTCGGAGAACCGAATATCGGAGAAATAATTTTAAAATTTTATCCGTCTGAAAAAAAGCTTTTGCGAGCGTACGAGACGGGAGAAATTGACAGCATGAGCGCCGTTTCTCCGGAACTTGCCGCTCAATTCAAAAAAGATTCGGGCAAGCTGAAAACTCTTTCCCTGCCCCGCGTCTTCGGGATTTTCTTCAACCAAAACAACGCCAAGATATTCTCGCAAAAGGAGGTCCGCAAAGCGCTCAATATGGCGGCAAACAAGCAGGAGATTATTGACAAGGTTTTGAAGGGGTTCGGGGTGCCGCTTGACTACCCCTTGCCTCCCGGAACATTCGGAGCATTAATGGAAAAAGAAAGCGGGTTTTCGCCGGAAAGGGCGGCGAAGCTTCTCTTGAAAAACGGATGGAAGCTGGTTCCCGTTTCCGATAAAGAAGGACAAAGCGGCGAGGGCGAAAAAATTTGGGAGAAAAAAACGAAAAAGGGAACGATGCGGCTTGAGTTTTCCCTCGCCACATCAAACACTCCGGAAATGAAGCGCGCCGCCGAAATGGTAAAAGCGATGTGGGAGAAATTCGGAGCGAAAGTTGATTTGAGGATTTTTGAAATCGGAGACCTTAACCAGAACATAATCAGGCCGAGAAAATACGACGCCCTGCTGTTCGGCGAAGTGGTGGGGCGCGATCCCGACCCGTTCGTTTTTTGGCATTCGTCGCAAAGGAATGACCCGGGGCTGAACATCGCCATGTACGCGAATGTGACCGTTGACAAGCTGCTTGAAAAGGCGCGGACGCTTTCGGACAACGAAGAAAGGAAAAAGAAATACGCGGAATTCCAGAAAGAGGTGGCGGAGGACGCGCCGGCGGTTTTCCTTTATTCCCCGAGGTTCATCTATGTCGTTCCGGAATTTTTGAAAGGAGTTGAAAAAATGGAAAGCATTACGGTGCCATCGGAAAGGTTCGCCCAGATACACAAATGGCACATCAAAACCGACAAAGTATGGAAAATTTTTGCGAAGTAAACTTGTTGACTTCAAGGGTTCGGTTGATATAATGGAAATAATATGACTAATTTGATTCTAAGGGAAAAAATAGCCAGGATGTCGGATGTTAAATCAAACCCCGCAAAAACACTTAAGGGGTTTGTTAGAGTCGTCGCGGAAGGCAAAGGGGCGGCCACGCGGGGGTTCTTTTTTGACAAGGACGCCTTTGAAGATTTTTTGGAAAATATGGAATACTCAACCCAGGAATTTTGGAAAGAAATAGGCGCTTCAAGAAAATCCGGAACAGTTTCCTCTAAAAGCGTTGAGAAGCGGCTGGGCTTAATATGATTACATACAGTTTTACCAAACATGCCGACCGCCAACTGCGGAAACTTCCGGCAGAAACGCAAAAACGCATTGTCAGGAAAATAAAATTTTATATCGCGGATGGGGACCCTCTTCACTTCGCGAGGTTGATTACGGATGATAAAGACAGAACTTATCGCTTTCGCGTCGGAGATTATAGAATCTTTTTTGATTGGAAAAATAATCACATCAAGGTAAACAATATCAAGCCAAGGCCTCGGGCATACTAACTCCCAACAAAATGGAAATGGAAAATTTTTGCGAAATAGGAAAAATAGAGAAAAAGGGCGGGTATGATGTCTGCCGCGGCGAAGACCGCAGGGGTGATTTGCGATACGATCTTACGCTTCTTTACGCCAAGAATTCGGCGGGAGAACTGCCTCGCACATTCGGGCATTATCACAGCAAAGGGTTTGCCGAATTGTTTGGAGTGCTCAAGGGGAAAACCATGGCGCTTATGCAAAAATACGGAAGCGAGCCGAACGCCATAAAAGAGGCGTACCTGATTGAGGCTGAAGCGAGCGAAAACCTCATTATTCTTCCGGATTTCGGTTTTACGAATATAAACCCTGACGCTTCGCGAGACCTTCTCCTTTATAATTGGATAGACATAGGTGTTGAAAACCAATATGATTTCATTAAGGAATATGACGGTTTTTGCTATCGCGCGATGAGGGACGAAGGCGGAAACATAAAATTTGAGAAAAATGAAAACTATGCGGAGGTTCCGGAGCTTGTCAGATTAAAACCCAAAGAATTGCCGGAAGAATTGCTTGATATGATTTTTTTGAGCGAACCGGAGAAATACAAGGATTACTTAACAATTGAAAGTTTATACGAGCGAACATAAGCCGAGGTGGTGAAATTGGTAAACCTGCCGGAGGCAGGCAGGCACGCAGTCAAAAACAAAGAACGCTTTGGAGTTTAACAACCTAAAAATCATAGCCGAGGTGGTGAAATTGGTAAACACGCACGCTTCAGAAGCGTGTGCTTCACGGCTTGCGGGTTCAAGTCCCGCCCTCGGCACAATGAAAGAGATGGAAAAGCGGGTAAAATCGGCAGAATCCTTTCGCCACGAATTGCCGTAGAGGGACTTGAAGGGAATGCCAAGGAGGCATTCCCCGGGATTTTCCATAAGAAAATCAAGTCCCGCCCTCGGCACAACCACGAAACAAAGATGCCAGAAAAATGAGAAGTAAACACAAAACGACGAACTGCAACTGCGGGACTTGAACCGCAGGCGCCTGTTTTCAGGGAGCGGAGCGACCATGAAAACAGTGCGTTTCGCAGCAAGTTTCTTGCGAGAGGCAAGTCCCGCCCTCGGCACCAAGAGTAAAAACTTGACTTTTTAAGCGGTAAAGTATATTATTAGGTTAACAAAGTGAAAAAAATACTCTGTTTTAACAATAAAGCGATTAAATAGGCGTTTTCGCGCAACGCTTTTTTAACGATTATCTATTATGATTAAACAAACAATGGAAGGGCGCCAAACCGGCAAGATCGGCTCAAGCCGCCCGACAAGAACAAGGAGAATAGAACGGACAAAACGCGATTATCCTCAAAAAACTTTCAAAAAAAGTTACTCAAAGGCCGCCGAAGGGAAGGTCAGGATTATTCCCATTGGCGGAGTGGAGGAAATAGGCAGAAATATGACGGTCGTTGAATACGGGGACGACATTGTCGTTGTTGACGCCGGTTTGCAGTTTCCGGAGGAGGAAACACCGGGGATTGATTTCATTATTCCAAACACGAAATACCTTGAAGCGAAAAAGGATAAGATACGGGGCATGATTATAAGCCACGGGCATCTTGACCATGTCGGCGCCATCCCCTACTTGATTGACAAACTCGGCAACCCGACGATTTACGCGACAAAACTCACCAAGGCGATAATTCTCAAGAGGCAGGAGGAGTTTCCCCACGGCCCGAAACTTGATGTTCAGGAGATAACCTCCGAAAGCAGGATAAAAATGGGAAAGAGCCTTGCCGCGAAATTTTTTGACATTACCCACACGATTCCGGACGCAATCGGGACCGTCATTGAAACACCTCTCGGAAATGTCATTTATCCGGGCGACTTTAAGATAGAGCTGGACGCCAAAGGCAATCCAGAAAACATTGAGCCATATGTCAATCTTGGAAAGGAAAAGAATCTGGTTCTTTTAATGGAGAGCACCAATGTGGAAATGCCCGGGTTTTCAATGTCGGAAAAAACGGTTCGCGAAAACCTGGAAAGAATTTTCACGGCGGCGAAAGGAAGGATTATCGTCGGAACATTCTCCTCGCAAATTGAGCGGATAATAGAGATGCTGAAAATAGCCGAATCGCTCGGACGCAAGGTTTTTATTGACGGATACAGCATGAAAACGAACATTGAAATCGCGAAGGAGCTGAAGCTTTTTGTCCCTAAAAAGGACACACTCGCTTCCATAGACAGAATAGACGATTACCCGCCGGAAAAAGTGCTGGCGATATGCACCGGCGCGCAGGGCGAGAAAAACGCCTCTATGATGCGAATAGCCAACAAGAAGCACAAATACATCAAGATCCGGCCGGACGACACGATAATTCTTTCATCGTCAATCATTCCGGGAAACGAAAAAAGCATCCAAAATCTCAAAGACAATCTCGCCCGCCAGGGAGCGCGCATAATCCACAACAAAATGGAGGACATACACGCCAGCGGGCACGCCTACTCCGAGGAGCTGAAGATGATGATAAAAATGATAAAGCCGAAGTTCTTTATCCCCGTGCACGGGCATTATTTTATGCTGAAAACGAACGCGGATCTCGCCGAATCAACCGGCATCCCCAAAGAAAACATCGTCACACCGATGGCGAACGGAATAATCATAGAAACGGACGGGGAGAAAATCCAACCCACCAAAGAGACGGTTCCGGCGAACTATGTGATGGTTGACGGGCTGGGCGTGGGAGATGTCCAGGAAGTCGTCTTGCGCGACAGGCAGATGCTGTCACAAGATGGAATTTTCGTGATAATCACCGTCATTGACGCGCAATCCGGCAAAGTGAGAAACTCTCCCGACATTATTTCGCGCGGGTTTATTTACCTGCGCGAATCGCAGGATATTCTGAAGCAGACCCGCTACCTTATCAAAAAAACGGTTGAGGAAGCCACCGGTAAAATGCATCCGGTCAACATTGATTATGTCAAAACCCTCCTCCGCGAACGCATAGCCAAATTCCTCTTCCAAAAAACCAAACGCCGGCCAATGGTCCTGCCGGTGTTGATTGAGGTGTAGAAACCACTTGGGCGCAAGCGCCCAAGTGTTAAGTGTCAACTCAAAAACCGCCCCCGAGGGCGGTTTTTGAGTTTTGAATGAGATATATGGCGGAACGGATAGATCAGCCGAAACGACCATTCACAAAAAACTCGGTGCGTCTAGTCTAAAGAGTTCTCCACTCCCACGCGCCAACACTGGAGTTGTATGAACACCCATAGAGCCATGATCCGTCAAATCTTATATCGCCGCCAAAACTTGAATTACATCTTGGCCATGCACTTCTGCTCGTTGCGCTAATGTGAATCCTTTCCCCCGCATACACGCTGTCATTTGCGTTTACTGAGTTTGCTTTTATGTTGTAGATGTTTGTGTCTATAACGCCGCGCACATCAATGCTTCCGTCTACGGTCATATCGCCGCCCACATTAACCCCATCCGCAAAGTCGTTGCCGTAATTAAGGTAGACCTTGGTGGGAAAAGCCACCAACGCTCTCTTCCATGTGGTGTCCCCACTGCTTGTCCTCCTCATTGACAAATCGGGAGATCCGCCTCCGATTCTAAAATTACCGTTGCTTATGTCTCCTGTAACATTCATCGCGCCATTGCTCATCGTCATGCCAACATCGTCAGTGGAGACTGCCACAGCGTTTGAGCAATATGTAGAATCATTATTGTCACTATATTGACCTCTTGCTTCGAGCTGCCCGGAGCCGTTGATGAGAGCGTTCACAGTATAGGTGTATGACTCTCCCGTTGTTGAGTAGGTGGCGCCAAAAAGACAATAAGCGCTCGTCCCCGCGACCCATCCGGAATCACATGAAGGGCTGGTGGAGCCATCCAGAACGATTCCCGTCGCCTTGGTGTATGAAGTGCCGTTCTCAACTTTATAATACGCTGTTGCCGTATTTTCAACTTGGATGAGAGGGTTGCTTGCCAACGGGTCAATGGCGCAATCCGAACTGGTTGGAAGCACTGTGCTTGTCGTAACCTTTATGTCCCCATTCACGTCCAATGTTGACTGAGGATTCGCCGTGCCGATGCCGACTTTGGCGCCGGAATCCATGGCAAGATGCGTGTCTCCGCTGGTTTCAAACATTCCGTTGACGGACATAAACATCTGCTTCAACACCAGCCCTTCCGTTCCTGTCTGTCCTTTTAAAGATATATTGTTGGGAATAATCTGATCAACACTCCCCTTGTTTATCGGACCCGGAACATTCGCCAACGGCGGTGCCTGCGTCGGACCCACCCACGCGGCGGCGTAAGCCACCCCCAGACCCAGGATAGCGGCGAGAACTACCGTCTTCAAACTTTGCATTATTGTTGTTGTTTTCATGATTATTAAATCTTGGCGGTTAGCCGTTCGCCAGTCGGATATTTGGTTTCCATCCGCCTGACGATCGCCAACGGTCAAGTTATTGATTATTATTTCTTAATTTATTTAAAGCTTCTTTTTGCTTTTTCAACTGCTCTTGACTGAGCGGCTCGGACTTGCTCCTTAAACTGTCCAGTTTCTTTTTCTGGCTGTTGATCTGCTCGGGTGTTAACGGCTCTCTTTCCGCGCGCAGCTGGTCAAGTTTCTTTTTCTGCTCCAACAGCGTCTTTTCCTTTGGACTCAACTGATTATCCGCTTTGTAAACGAGAAAACCGGCAATTCCCGCGGCAACGACCAAAACCGCCGCTGTGGCGATAATTTTCTTGCTTTTATCTTGTCCGGTTTCCCGCTCCATTTGATTTGTATTATACAGCATTAGATTAAATTTTGAAAACACCCTTTCTCGCCGGCGCTGTGGATAACTTTTTCGCGACATTGACAAACGGCGAAAAAAGTGATATTGTTTGGGGCAGATAGAGGGAAATCTATATATGAAGTTTCTTTGAAAACAAAATAAAAAAACCTTCGCAAAAGCGAAGGAAAGGAGGTTTAAGATGAAAAGAAAGGAAAATTTTTTGTTTTTCTTGTTCATGCTCATTCTCCTCTCGTTCGGGTTCGGTATTAGTGGGTGCGGTCCCGCTGATACCACCACCACAATCACCGCAGGGGGCGGTGATGTAGTCACTGACACACAGCCCCCCACCACCCCCACGGGGTTGGTCGCGACTGCAGTTTCTGCGTCGCAGATCAACCTGAAATGGACGCCGTCCTCGGACGATGTAGCCGTGACGGGCTACATCGTTAAACGCGACAGTGAAGTCGTCGGAGCCCCCGGCTCCAACGGCTTTGCCGATATCCGGCTGGAAGCCGAGACGGAGTATTGCTACTCCGTTGCCGCGTATGACGCGGCCGGCAACCAGTCCGGGTATACCGAACTAGTCTGCGCCACCACCCTACCCGAGGTGGTGCAGGGGGAGTGGAAGCTCCCTTTCGGGTACATCGGATACTCAGTCGTATCCGATGATGTGGGCAATGCCTACATCGGCGGAGGATACGACTCTACGGGCAATCCGTTCATTGCCCGAATCAATGCAAACGGAACGGTTGCCTGGATCGTGTCAACCCCCGGGACGGCGGGGACGGACCGGGGAAATGGAATTACCATTTCCCCGGACGGAAAATATATTTATCTGAAGTACTTTTTTGACATTTTTTCACAGACTTCCTCCGAGTACCGGGAGTTTGTGAATAAGTACAGCACAGCAGACGGTACCCTAATTTGGTCCCATGAGATGAGCACTCCATGCGGGACCAATGGGTCAATTGGCAGTATCGCCATTGACTCGTCCGGCGCGATTTACGCCGCCGGGGTGGGGTGCGTAACAAAGCTTACGGACAATGGGGAGTCCGTAAGCGAAGAATACACCGTAGATCTTCTCTCCGCCGCCGATGTGTTCGTACCCGCGGCGGGGAACTATTACTATTCAACGGGCAGCACGCCCGTTGATGGATATTTCTCCGTCACTTTTGCGAAGTATCGCAAAAGTGACGGGGCGGTTGAGTGGGAGCGCGAATGGGCACGCGCTCTCTCATCTGAAATCACAAACGCCCAGTTTGGCGGGGAGTCCATCTGTGTCAACGACACCGGGACGGTGTTCGTCGGCACCAGCGGGTGGTATTACGACGAGAGCGGTTTCGTCCACCTCTGATATACTACGGTACGACGAGGAGGGCAACCTCCTCGGGACGACATCCTACGGCGAACTCCCGATCGGGGCCGCCAAGGGGATGAGCTGTGATGAGTCCAAGGCATATTTTGGCGTTTACTGGGACGCCATATACGCCATGGACGAAAGCGGAGGGATTGTGTGGAGTAATACTTCCGGTTCAGGGACGCACTCCACCGACGGGGTATCGGTCAACCCCGTCACCGGTATTGTCTATGAAGTTATGGACAATACCATTATCCGGTTTGACGCCCAAACCGGATATGTAATTCTGCCTTAACCTCCTCCCCTCTCCTTTTCCCCAAAGGAGAGGGGTTCAAATAAATATTTAAATTTTTAAATATTTAAATATAGTTTTTAACCTTTTAGCATTCGGGAATTCCCTCCCCGGATGCTATTTTTTTGCGCAAAATCCGCGGAATGTGATATAATTGAAACATTATGGAAATGGAAAGTAAAAAAAAGAAAACCATATTCAGCGGCGTGGCTCCGTCCGGGAACATTCATATCGGAAACTATCTGGGGGCGATAAAGCAATGGGTGAAAATCCAGGAATCCGGAGAGTTCCGGACGATCTTCTGCGTTGTTGACGAGCACGCCATTACCGTCCCGCAAGACCCCGAAAAACTCCGCGCGAAAATAATGGAAGTGGCGGCGCTCTACCTTGCCGTAGGCATTGATCCGGAGAAATCGCTCATTTTCATCCAGTCCCATGTTTCCGAGCATGCCGAACTGGGATGGATTCTCAACACGATAACTCCTCTTGGCGAACTCCAGCGAATGACGCAATTCAAGGACAAGTCTCAAAAACAAAAATCAATCCTCGCCGGACTTTTCAATTACCCCACTCTGATGGCGGCGGACATTCTTCTCTACCAAACCAACCTCGTGCCGGTCGGAGAAGACCAACTCCAGCATATTGAACTTACCCGAACGCTCGCCAAGAAATTCAACGCGCAATTCGGAGAAACTTTTGTAATCCCGGAGCCGATGATCAACAAAACCGGTGCCAGAATAATGGGGCTTGATAATCCGGAAAACAAGATGTCAAAATCGGCGGAGAGTCCGAATAATTACATCGCTCTTTTGGACTCGCCGGAAACAATCCGCAAGAAAATAAAGGTGGCGGTTACGGATTCAGGTTCGGAAATAAAATATGACAGGGAGAAAAAACCGGCGGTGTCAAACCTGCTGACGATTTATTCGCTATTCGCGGAAAAGCCGATTGAAGAAATTGAAAAAGAATACGAAGGCAAAGGATACGCGGAATTCAAGAAAGATTTGGCGGAAGTTATCATTGAAGGGCTCTCCCCGCTTCAAGCGAAGTACAAAGAGTTTGAAAACAATCCGGACGCCGTGATGGCAATTCTCAAAAAAGGCGCGGAAAAGGCGAAAGAAACCGCCTCCCGAACAATGTCCGAAGTCCGCGAAAAAATCGGGTTTGTTTAAGTTTATTTGAGCAGTTTTGAATAAAGTTTCAGATGCTCCAAGACCATTGCCGGTGTGAGGAATTTTTCCTGGACCGTTTTGCGCGCGGCGGCGCCCATTTTTTTGGCGAGTTTCGGGTTTCCGACGAGTTTTATAATCGCCTCTCCCGCCCGTTTGATTGAAGAAACAAGGAAACCGTTTTTTCCATCCTCTATCTGAGAGGCAATTCCTATCGTGTCCCCTCCTATCACCGCCTTCCCTTTCCACATCGCTTCCGTTACGGTAAGCCCGAACCCTTCCCGCAGCGATTTTTGCAAGACCGCTCCGCTGGCGCTTTGTATAACATTAACGAGCGTATTGTCCTTTTTAGTGATGAGCAAAATGTCCGGATCGCCGTTGCTGAAATCCTTCACCTCGGCGTAAATTTCTTTTGATTCCGGATCGTCGTCCGCCACCGAACCGATTAAGATAAGCTTCAATCCGGCAATCTTTTTTCTCGCGATGTTGAACGCTTTAATCACTCCGACGGGGTCCTTCCACGGGTCAAAGCGGGAGACCTGCGAAACAATTTTGTCGTCCGGATTGATGCCGTATTTTTTCGCCAGCTGGCGAACGGCGGCGCGGGACAAAATTTTATTCTTCGGCAAGAGCGGGTCAATCGCCGGATATATTATGTCCGTCTTTTCTTTCGGAAACCATTCCGGACGATAAAGCGGGTTACTGACAACAATCCTGTTAAATTCCGTTATGAACGGCTTTATGAAATTCAACGCCCTCGCGTTCGGGGCCGAAATGTCAATGTGAAGCCGAAAAACAACCTTTATCCCTCGCGGGATGGCGCCGACGAGCGGCAGAGGCTGGGGGTCGTGAATGACGACAATGTCCGGCTTTATTTTCTTGAGAATTTTTTTAAGCTCCGGGAACGCTCTTTTATTGTGGCGAAGATACAGTTTTTTCTCATTCTCCGTCAGCGTCCCCTTTTCGCCCTGCAAAAGATTGTGGATTTTTTTGGTAATCGTAAAAAACATATCCTCTTTGTCGCCGTTTATGACGACCCAGTGGCTGTCTATCCCCAACCCGCGCTCCAGAGGAATCTGGCTCTGTAAAAGCTCCGCCACTCCCCCGCCGCAGGCGGTGGAATTAATATGAACGACCGAAACGCCTTTAAGCCCCTCAGATTCGGCGAGAATTTTTTTTCGCAAATCCGCCTTTATGAATTTTTCGTATTTAAGGAGAGAGTTTCTGCCAACCTTAATTTCAGTTAAAATTTTTGTCATATAATTTTCAAGTTTAATATTAAGGTTTTAAGGCAAGATTGGCAAGCTCAACCGCCCCCTCCATAGACCCGGCAATGCACATAAAGCCGGTATGATGACAAAATACCGCGTCCGGCACCCCAGCTGTTTCGACAAGCTCTTTGTCTCTCAATCCCCGCCACGGCTCGGGAAAAGGTTTGCGAGTTTCGTATGTGTTTAAAATCTTATTAATTGCGACCGTTTGCCAATTATTCCTGTCGCGCCGGTGAAATACCGCGTAAAAGGGCTCAGGGTATTGAAGCAGTTTTCCGACAATCAATTCCCTGCCGAAACCGTGGTTTTTATCATTCAAGATAATTATTTTTTTGTCCTTCGCCCGCTTATAATACTCAGCAACCGTTTTTTCGGCTTCAAACTTATGGCGCATTATTTCAACTTCGCGTTCAAGTATTGTTTTCGCCCACTCCACGGCTTTGAGAAATTCTTCGTCCACATCCTTATCTTTTTCCTTCCATGTCGGCTTGTATAAATCCATAATGTCTCCGACCGTATACGCTCTAATTCCCTTAAATAACGGTTTGGAAATATCAACGCCGTTATCGCCGGCATCTATGCCCTGGACAAGTTTTTCATCTATGCGGAAGGCAACCTCATCCGAACCGCATATCCCGCTTCCGAATTTTTTCCATACCAATCCGAATGAAGCGTAAGGAATTCCGTTGCCGCGCTCCCCCGCCCCTCCAATCTGATGATGGTCAAATTTATTGTTTTCCGGATCATAAACGCCGCCGATATCAATAATATAATCGCCCTTTTCGAACCATTCTTCGTCGCGCGTTCTGATTACTGAAATTTCCTTGCCATTAAACGCTAACTCAAGCGCCGCTATCGCGAAAACATCATCAGTATGAAATTTCGCGTTATGGGTTACGGCGATAATTTTTTCTTTCATAAACATATCCTACCACAGTTTATTTTTTACGAGAAATATGCTACAAAGTAAGGGTAATCCCCGTCGATCGGGGTGAATTGCCGGATCGTCTAATGGCAGGACACATGCCTCTGGAGCATGGTATCTAGGTTCGAGTCCTAGTCCGGCAGCATGGAGCGAAGCGAGATGGTGACGGGCTAGGACTCGAACCGTAGGCGCCTATTCTAAAGGAGTGGAACGACTATTAGAATAGTGCGTTTCGCAGCAAGTTTCTTGCGAGAGGCGAGTCCTAGTCCGGCAATCAATACTAGTATCATTTATGCAACAACAAATATTTTTTATTACGGGAGTGAACGGTATAGGGAAAAGCACGCTGGTTTTTTATTTGAAATCAATTTTTGATTCTGCAAATTTTAAAATTCATGACTTTGACGAACGCGGCGTCCCCAATAATGCCGATAAAAACTGGAGGCAATCCGAAACACTTCATTGGGCTCAATTAGGAAAAGAAAATTTAAAAGAAGGGATTTCAACAATCGTATGTGGATTTATGAAATCTTCTGAAATACAAGATGCAATCAAGCAACTGGCAATCAATGTGCAAGTTTGTGTGCTTGACGCAAATCCAGAAATTATTTTGAGTAGGATATCGGGAAGGTATACCACCCCGGAAAGTTTGATTGAACTCAAGAGAACGACAGGAAAAACACCGGAAAAATTTGCCGCGGATAATGTATGGATATCATCTAAATTTCGTGAAGAGGCAAAAAAGAATAATTATCATTTACTCGATACAAGTAAATTTGCGCCTAAAGATGTGGCAAAAAATGTTCAAAAGTGGATTTTAACCCCATGCAAAAATCACTAAAATTCAAAGAACACCTCGTGCCGCTTGTTTTGTTCGGTGAGAAAACTTCCACTTGGCGGCTTTTTGACGATAAATAAACTTATCCACACCCTCTTGATTTTACCCTTGTTTCTTAGTATACTAAAAACACCTACTCGAGGTTAATTCGGGAAAACTATCCACAAAGACCTGGCTTGCCAGGTCTTTGTTCTATTTTAGCTATGTGTTTCTTTATCTTTTGAGCATTTACAACCAAATCAGCTGAATTCCTAAGTTTTGTTGTTATATGCCCCGCTTTTATTAAGATTATCTTCTTTCCCTTTTTTCTCAAAAAATTGTTCAGATATACAAAATCGGCATCCCCGGAAAAAAGGCAAAAGGTGTCATAATGTTGAATCATTTTAATTGTGTCAACAGAAATCTCAACATCAAAATTACACTTTCGTATTTCAACATAATCCTTCCCGTCATCATCCGTCTGAATTAGTTTCAGGGTTTCTTTTTCTCCGGGTTCAATATAGTGTTTTATTTTTTGTAAATCTTTGTCAACAAAATTTCTTTTCCCAAAAAACTTTAGCATAACGTAAGAAAAACCCACGGATTTTTTGTTTTTGGGATCACGACCATAATAGCACCTGACTTTATCTGAAAAAATATCCGAGAAATTTTTGAGTTTTTGCAAGTCTACGGATAATCTGCTTTCTTTTGGCAATGGTCTGTTATCCCAATCTTGAACATCTTTATTAAACCATCTATTCACATTTCCAAAATCAATAAAAGAAAAAAAATCTTCCATATTCTTCGCCTATTTCCAATTCTTCTCTTGTAAACTTTTTCTTAAATGTATCCAAGTCCATAATTAAATATTCTAAATTAATTTCAATAGCGCTTTTATTCTCTCATATTTAAAACGATCTTGCTAGCGTCCAGGGAATAAATGGCAATTGTGCCGTGTGATTGTAATGTATCCTTCCTTCATATAAAATAAGGTTAATATGGAAAAACAGGAACAGGTTGTTTTTATTCACGGGGGAGAAACTTTTGATTCATACGAGGACTATCTCGGATATTTAAGGGAGTGCGAATTTGACCCTGAAAAAGCGGGAGAGAAAGGGTGGAAAGATTCTCTGGAAGAAAGACTCGGAGAAGATTTTGAGGTTATTGCCCCAACAATGCCGTGCAAATTCAACGCCAGATACGAAGAATGGAGAATTTGGTTTAATAAAGTTGTTCCCTTTTTGAAAAACGGAGTGATTTTAATCGGACACTCACTCGGAGGAATTTTTCTCGCGAAATATCTGTCGGAAAATGATTTTCCGAGAAAAATTTCGGCTACATATTTAATTGCCGCCCCTTACGACGCCGAGGATTCAGAATATTCATTGGCAGATTTCGCTCTACCGGAAAGTTTGAAGAATTTTCACCAGCAAGGAAGGGAAATTTTCATTTTTCACAGCGAAGACGATCCGGTAGTCCCGTTCCAAGATTCGGAAAAGTACCTCCGGGCAATGCCGGGAGCGGAAAAGGCAAATTTCAAAAACAGGGAACATTTCTCGCAAGAAGAATTCCCTGAACTAGTTGAAAGTATTAAAAGAACAGCCGAGAGAGAAACCCCATGCGTAAATCACTAAAATTCAAAGAACACCTTGTGCCGCTTGTTTTGTCCGGTGAGAAAATTTCCACTTGGCGGCTTTTTGATGATAAGGATTTGCGGGTTGGAGATAAAGTGGATTTGATAAACTCGGACACGAAAGAAGTTTTCGGCGTG
>JAADHB010000030.1 GCA_013152035.1 bacterium | reverse complement strand
TTTGCCCCACGCGTGGGAACCAAAAAGAATCACCTTTTGGGGCTTGTACGGTTTCAGGCTTTTCGCCACTTTGTTTAGTTTTTCGTTGAGGGTTTGAGTCGCCATATCCTTATTCTTTCACATTTCATTTGTCATTTCAACTGATTGTGTTTTCCTCTCCCATAGAATGAGGGCTTTATTGCCCTACTACCATTTTACCCCATATTAAAATGGTAGTAGGGGTTTGTATTGAATGTGCGCCACTCGGTGGCGCACATTTGGCTCGATTCCCTCATGCCGTTTGCAGTTCTTTGACTCTGGTTTCCAGGAACTCAACTCTTTGCCTGAGTGAGGTCAATGACATCGCCCGCCATGGCGTCAATGTCTTCTTTCGCCATTTGCGACACTCTTTCTATTTTTTCCTCTATGTCGTCAAGTTTCGTCCATATGTCCTTCATTTCTGCGTGAACCTTGCGAAATTCTTCATGCATTTCGTATTTCAGATCGTCAAAACGGCCGTCTATTTGTTTAAAGCGGTCGTCTATTTGTTCAAAACGCTTGTCCATTTGTTTAAAGCGCTTGTCAACTTGATTAAAACCATTGGCTACCATTATCGCCAATTCGTTTATCGTCACTTCTCCTTCTTTTTTCTTGTTATTTTTTATATTCATACTTTTATTCTACGCGTTCCCCGGCTGAAAATCAAATGCCTTCCCAAGGTCTTACCTTGGGGATTTTACGGTTTTCTTCCGGCGCGGATTTCTTTTATGTAGTATTCTCCTTGTTTTTTGAATTTCGGATCCAGTTCAATCGCTTTTTGCAGCTGTTCAATCGCTTTCTTTCTCTCGCCCGTTTGTGAATACGCCGCCGCCAAACTGACTCTGTATTGAAGGTTGTTGGGATTCTTCTCAATAAATTTTTCAAGGATTCGCGCAATCTTTTCCGGCTCCCCCGCCGCATTGTAAGCGTTCACCAGTCTGGCGTCGGCAATCACGGAAGTTCCGTATTTTTCTTTGAGAAGTTTTTCCGCCAAGTCGCTTTTGCCGTCGTAAATCAGCGCGATAGCGTAAATTTTTCTCGCGTCGCCGTAGGACGGCTCCAGCTCAAACGCCGTTTTCATCGCCTCCGCGCCCTTTTCGTATTCTTTTTTATTGAGATAAGAGGTTCCCAGTTCAAAATAGATATGCTGTTTTTTTGGAGAAAGCTTGATGGCTTTTTTGAGAGTTTCAATCGCGAGGTCATACTCCCCTCCTTTGTTGTAAAGGGACCCCAGAAAAACCAGATAACGAATGTCGTCCGGCGACTGCTCAACCTGCCTCTTCATTTCCGAGACGGCGTAATTGAAAACTTTGTTTTTAAGGCCGGCACCCACCTTTGGCGAAGACAGGACCCTCATCGCGAAATTCGCCAGCTGTTCTCTCGCCTCCCCCGATCCGAAAGACCGGTAGGAAATGCTCTGTTTGAATCCCCCAAGCGCGCCTTCAACATTCCCGACGGAAACATTCTGCAGGGCGGAAATAAGGGAGCGGGAGGCGAGAATGGCGGGAACATTGAGCGTGTAAATTATAAAAACGGTTGAGATGGCAATAATCGCCGCGAAAGCCGGCTTCTTGTAATCATCCCCGTTTTGGGGAACGGGGACCGGGGCGGGAAGTTCCTCCTCCGTCTCCGCCGGCATAGAGCGAAAATGAACATATCCGAGCACCGAGAAAAATAAAAGAAAGCTCGTTATGTTGTCAAAAACAAAAAGATTATGAAAAAGATAGGCGGCGAGAAGCCCGGACAATATGGCGGAATCGTAAACACCGAAACCGCTCCTCCCTTTCTTGAACAGCAGATAATAAAACGCCGAGGCGAACATCGCCAAGTAAGCGAAAAGTCCGAGAATTCCGTTAGTCGTCAAGCGGTCAAAAAAAACATTGTGCGCCCTGTCAAACCAAGTTTCTTGTTTGTACAAAATAGGTTCGTAATACTTGTCAAAAACAAGATTGTAATTTTCCGGACCCCAGCCGAGAATCGGTTTTTCCTTAAAGCCCTCCCAGCTCATTTTCCAAATCACAAAGCGGGACTGAGTGGTCGTTTCCTTTATGGAAATTGAAGCAAATCGAGACAAGACCGGACTGCTTTTCACGAAAGAAGAATTTTTCGCGAGCAGAAATCCGCCGGAGGAGAGGACCATAAAGGCAATCGCGGATACGGCGAAAATTTTGACCCTCCTTCGTTTTGACAGAAAGGCGATAATCGCGACCGCCAGCGCCACGCCCGCCAACAGCCCCAGAATGGCTCCGCGGGTGGCGGTGTGATACAAAACCAGCGACTGCAAAGCGATCAGAGGAATATAGAACCATTTGTACCATTGCCTCTCTCTCGCGAAATAAAACAGGGCGATAAAAATATGAAAAACCATATAAATCGCGAGGTAAGAAGCGTTACCGAGTGTGGCGTCAAGGCGGACATTGCCTTGATGTATCGCCAACTTGCCGACAAGCTGAAGAGCTCCGTAAACGCCGATGATGGCGCTCACTCCGAGAGATACATTGAAAAACCGCTTCCATAATTTCTCAGTCCTGAGAACATCAACTAAAATGAAAAAATAAGCCAAGAGATGGAGGTGTGTTATCAGCCCCTCCATTCTTTCATAATTTGACCACAAGCTGCGGTAGAGATTTTCGCCGAAAAAAGACGAAAGCGCCATAACGAACACGAAGGCAATCATGGAAATCAAAATCCACGACCTGTGCGGCTTGTACCTGTTATTGTAAATCGCCAAAACAAGCCACAGTCCGAGCAGGATTTCAACCAGTATCCTGAAAAAGAAATTCTTTCCCGCGATAAAGGGAAAGAACAGTGAACCCGGAACTATGAGCGGGATAAAGGGAACAAGAAATATTCCTCCCAGAATCAAGTATCTTATGAGTTTAAGGCTTTTTCGCATATTGGTTTTATGATAACATAAGATAATAATGGTTGGCAATCGTTTGAGAAAAATAATCCTTCTGGCGGGAGACATCGCCCTGCTTTATTTGAGTTTGTTCGCCGCCCTCACGATAAGATACGGATCCGTTCCTTCGGAAGAATTGTGGAAAATACACGCGCTGCCCTTTTTCTTCATTTATCTGCTCTGGATGATTATCTTCTACATTGCCGGGCTTTACGAGATTGAAAAATTCATTTCGTTCTCCGAACTGAGGAACAGAATATTCAAAACGATGGCAACCGCCGGCGCGCTGACCGTCCTGCTTTTTTATCTGGTCCCCTTTTTCGGCATCACGCCGAAGACAAACCTTTTTATTGATGTTTCAATCGCCGCTGTCCTCCTTTGGCTGTGGAGGAAGATGTTTTTCAACCACGCGATTAAAAGCCGAAAAATAAAAATTTTCTTCTTTGGCAAAGACATCAAAGAGATTTCCGATTTCTCGGAATATCTGTATCAACGCCCCCAATTGGGATACGACCCGGTAAGTTTTATAAAATTCGCCGACATTATTATTATTCCCGAAGAAATCCGGGACGACGGCGAAATGGCGCGCGAACTTTACGAAATGGCGCTCTCCGGAAAAACCATCATCCCTTTTGACAAATTTTACGAAACGGTTATGGGCAAAATACCCGTTTCGCTCATAAGCAAGAAATGGTTTTTGGGAAATCTCAGTGAGATAAGCAAGCAAAACTTTGAGAAAACCAAACGGGTTTTTGATGTCGTGATGGCAATCGCCTTCGCGGTTCCGACGATAATAATTACGCCCTTCGCCGCGATCGCCATAAAACTGAACAGCTCGGGCCAGGTTTTTTATCGGCAAAAACGAGTCGGCAAAAACGGGAAAGTCTTTGAAATCGTGAAATTCCGTTCAATGGTCGCCGACGCGGAAAAAAATGGCGCGGAATGGGAAAAACCGGGAAAAAATGACAGGCGAATCACCTTTGTGGGAAACATTTTCAGAAAGACGAGAATTGATGAGCTTCCTCAAATTTGGAATGTATTAAAAGGGGAACTGTCCTTTGTCGGCCCCAGACCGGAACGGCCGGAATTCGTGCGGGAGTTGGAGGAAAGAATTCCTCATTACTCAATGAGATATCTGGTGAAGCCGGGACTCACGGGGTGGGCGCAAATCAATTTCAGCGAGGCGGCGGCGAAAGATGCCCCGGAAAAACTGCAATACGACTTATACTACATCAAAAACCGCTCAATTCTGCTGGAGCTTATGATTCTTCTCAAAACGACAATGGTGGTGCTGAGCCGAAAAGGAAAATAGTTCGACCCTACCTCGCCGCTTCAATTTGAATCCTTAATTTCTCCGTCAGCTCTTGGAGGAGTTTGGTCAGCTGTTCCTGCAGTTGTTTAACTTGCGTTTTTATTTGTTGGATTAACGCTTCTTTTTGTTTCTGTTTCGCGGCCGAGGGGGCGGCAAATGATTTCTCCTCCGTTTTCCGGCCGCCGAAAACTTCCGCGAGTTTCGCCCTTGTCTTGGGTCCGACGATCCCGTAGCCGGTCGTTTTTTCGTTTCCAAAACAAACAATATCGTATTTGCATTGGAATTTTTTGACGGCCGCCCCGGTCAGCATTCCAAACCGTTCGGTTTCATTTCCCGGAGATCCCGCTCCGCTTTCGGCAACCTTCGTGTCCGGGTCCGAGTTAAGAATTTTCTGGAGCCGTTTAATGTCGCCGTTTTTCATTCCCGGCTTGAGGGTTTTGACGAATGCCGCCGAAATCGCTTTCATCGCTTTCCCCGCCCCCGAGGCGATTTCCTCCCGTTGAGTATGCCGCGCGGGAGTTTCCTCTACCGGCGCCGCCGATTTCTCGTCCGCTTTCGCGGCGCCTATCATAACCGGAACGGGCACGCTCGCCCCCGGACTCACGCTCCCGGGCGCTCCTCCCCCTCCCGCCGCGAGACACGCTCCGCCGCTTGCCCGATAACCGGAATCGCAACTCAGGGAACAGCTTGAACCGCTCACCGTCCCGTTGGAAACCGAGGAGCAGGTGGAGACGGAAACGGCGCTTGAAGCGGATGACTCGCCGCTTGAATTGCTCGCGCTCACTTTATAATAGTACGCCGTCCCGGCGGAAAGCCCGGTGTCCGAATGGGAAGTTTCGCTGACGGTCGTCAAGTAAGGAAAATCCCCTCCCGAACTCGTGTCTCGGTAAAGAAGATAGTTGTCCGCCCCGCTGACCGCATTCCAGCTCAAATTAACTCCGCCGGCGCCGTTTTTCGCCGCCGCCAATCCGCTCGGCGCGCTCGGAGCGCTGTCGGCGGTGGGGACAATCGGGGCAAAATCGGTTAAGTGGTTTACTTTGGCGGTTAAGGTGTTGTTCGTCACATCCAGCGTCGCCGCCACCGGATCCCATGTTTGCGTCGTGGTGTTCCAGTAAGCCAGCTGCAAATCGGATTCGGTCGCCCCGCTCGGAATGTCGCCCTCGCTGTAAGTAAGGGATATTTCAATGGAGTTGTTCAAAGTGGTGACATTGCCGCCGCTGCTGTTGGAGACCAAAATGCTCTTCGCCGAATTGCCGAGAGGCGACGCGTTGAGCGTGGAGGGCGGAACGACATTCGGCGTGGCGACGCTTAACGAAACATTGCTGCTGCCGGTGCCCAAGGCGTTTGGCGGAATGTTAATGGTGATGTCGGATTGGGAAATGGCGCCTCCGGCGGACGGAACGATGCTCTGCATATCGGGAACATCAACGCTGCAGCTGGCGGTGGCGGACAGGGAAATGTTGAGCGTTCCCGATCCGCTTTGGGTCGTCCCGCTGCTGGCGTCGTAGCAGGGCGCGTCCGCGTAAACGACCCAGTTCCCGGAATCAATATCCAAGGTGTAGCTGCCGTCGGAATTTATTTCCGAACCGGTCCATCCGCTGTTGCCCGCCTTGACCGCCCAAACGAATCCGTCGTTCAGCGCGCTTCCTCCCGAATCGGAAACCGTTCCGCTTACGCTGTACGCCGAAGCGGTCAGCGTGAGGTTTTGCGTCGCGTCGGAGCTCAGGGCGACGGCTACGGGAGAGTTTAGATACCCGGGCAAACTCGCCCCCACATTGTAGGAATATCCGCTGGGGATTTGCATTGAATACGCTCCGGCGCTGTCCGCGGTCGTTTTGTATTTTCCCGCCCCGTCAATTCTTGAAGCCCAGACGGTGGCGCTCGCCTCCGTCGTCCCGCTCAATGTCGCCATACTCGGAAGGGCGATCGTCAGGCTGGAAATACTGCCGGCAACGATAGTGGTGGTGGTCGCGTCAATGTTCGCGGGAAGGGAGGTTAGATCTCCGAAGGAGGGCGCGCCGACATTGACGGTGTAGTCCCCCGCCGGCAAGGCGAATTTCGTCACGAGATCCGCATCACTGGAAGTGGCGGTCCAGCTGTCGGAACCGCTGCCCTTGCCGGTAACGGGATCATACGCCCGAGCGAAAACTTCGGTAACCCCATAGGTGTTTCCGCCGGTAATCGTAATCTGCAGATAACCCTGCGCCGGAACGGCAAAATTGTTTCCGCTCGTGTCGCTCGTCGCGTCCACGCTCGCCAATGTTCCGACATGCCCGAAACTTCTTGACCACGCGTCAACGGTGTAGCCGGACGCGGAAGGCACCCTGAGGGTGTAGGTTCCGTCGCCGCGGCTCATGGCGCTGTTTCCTCCCGTACTGTTGAAGGCGTTGATGTTCACCCCCTCGTACACCGCCTCGCCGCTGTCGTAACTGCCGTTGCCGTTCGCGTCCGTGTAAATTCGTCCCGTGATTTTTTTGAATGACGCGGCGCTGATGGTGAAATCCTGGCTCGTGGCGTCTGAACCGGATGCCACCGTTACTCCCGTTTTCGGAGTCAAAGGCCCGTAACTCGGCGCGAAAGCGTCCACGCGATAAGTTCCCGAGGGGACATACAGCTTGTAGGTGCCGTCGCTGCCGCTCAAAGTCTGCCTGAAATTTCCGTCCGAACCCTGCGCCATAATGGAAACGCCCTGGATGGCAAAGTCGTCGGAATCTTTCACCGTTCCGCTTATGTAGCCGGTCGGCTTTTCAACGATAATCGTCTTGCTGACCGTCGTGTCGGAGCTGGAGATGTTCACCGGCTCCTCCTTGAAGCCGGCGCCCGGCATCATAACTTCAATCACAAAAGCTCCCGCGGGGACGGTCATTTGGTAAACGCTCACTCCGTCCACGGTCGTAGTGGAGCAAACCTCGTTTCCCGAAGGCCCCATCATCTCGCTGCCGGAGCGTTTTATGTTCAGGCATGGCGCCGGCGGGTTTGATTCGTCTATGACGGAATTGTCCGTTCCGTTCCGCAGGGTCACATTCAGCGTCTTGTCGGCGACGGTGAATGAATAGGCGTCCGGAGTGGTTGTGGAGGTTCCGGACTCAATAAAAACGGGACTGACGGAAGGAGTCCAATATTGCGTGCCTCCGGAGGTCAAAACGGATGCCGTCATAAAAGAAATGTTCCAAGTGTTGTTCGTTTTTATCGGAATTTTGAAATACCCCGTTCCGGAAGAGTTAAGCCCCTCCGACGCATAGCTCGCGCTCGTGAAAAGAGGCGAAAAACTCTGCATCGCTCCGCTGTAGGACCTTACGAAAACTCCGGTGGCGTCCGCCGGCCCGCCGGTGAGCGACCCTTCAATAACTCCGTCGGGAATTACGAAGGTCGGGGTTACGGTGGCGGTTTCGTTGCCGGTCACGTTAATCTGAAGCATATTCGGCTGAAGATAATTTCCGAAAAAAGCGGTGTCCGAAGTGTTGAAGGGCATCACGAACATAATGTAGGTGGAGTTCAAAAGATTGCCGTATGAAAACGATCCGTCGGAGCCGACGACTTTCGTTCCGGCGAAAAACATCATATCCGGAGAACCCATGCCGACTTGCATCTGCGCCGCCTCTCCGGAAGTGACGGTCCTGAGTGTCCCGTCCGCGTTCCTGACCTTCACGGTTCCTATTATGGTGTTGGTGCCCCCTATCTGAATGGAGTCAACCGGAGGAGGATTGAAGTCGTTTCGCGATTCCATTCCGAAAATCGCCCCGTCAACCAATCCGCCGTTCGCCGTGGTGGTGAAAGCCCTTAAGTTTTGATAGGCGCCCTTGGTGGGGTTGGTGATGTTTCCGACCGTGAACGAAGCGGTGGAGGTGGCGGCGGGGTCAATCGTTCCGGCGCTCAAGGTTAGTATTATTTGATTGAGCCCACTGTCGGTGGAGGTGGCGAGAGTGGTGGAGGCGATTGCCGCGGTTCCCCCGTCAATGATAATTTGATCGGAAGTGGTGGCGCCGGACAAATCAAAGCCGACCGGAAAGTTAAGATGAATTTTTTCTCCCACGCTTAGTGTGGTGCTCGCCGTGAAGGTAACCGCGAATTCAACGCCGGTGGCATTCGCCGAATAGTCGCTCGGCGTGAATGTCCAGCCGTCAATGACTCCGCCCCTTCGCGCGAAGGCGGCGGAGCCGGCGGCGGCGGAATCAAGGTCGCTCGCGCAGCCGGCGGCGGGGTTGCCCGCGGTGGTCAGAACGCATGTCCTGACCGACCAACTGTAACTGCCGAGGGCGGCCAGATCGGCGGTGGGGTTGCCCACGCCGGAAAGGGCGATTGTGAAATTATTGGCGGCGTCCGTCTGGTCTTGCGACACCATAACGACGACCGTCCTGTCGCTGAAAACCGGAATGGAGGTGGTCGCGAACTCAACGGCATCGCTTCCGAGGGCGGTGCTGGTGGCGGAAATTCCGTTCAAATTCCAAGGCGACCCGTTGGGGACATCCGGAAAGGTGATTTCAACGGCGTCGGTCGCGGCGGTGAGCGCCGTGGCGTTGTCAATGGTGAAATTCCAGGTGGCGCCGCTCTGCCCCATTAAATTATCGGCGCCGTCCGTATCGGGCGAGACGGTCACCGAGGTAAGAGAGGCGGCCATGGCATTCGGCGCCGCGAACAGTAAAATTCCCGCCGCAAAAAACAGCAGGGCAAAAAAACGAGATGGTTTTAAAAACATTATTATTAAAAAGAACTTAGATTGCTAAAAACGACTTTTTTAATTTATATGAATAATTTGAACCGGGCACGCCTCCTCGGCGTCCTTGTTGCATCCGAGCTCGGACTCTTCAACCTCCAGTTCATACTCCCCCGCTTCGTTCATTTTTCCTCCGATCGGGCGCGCCTTCATTTCCCCCTCAACCATTTCCCAAAATTTCGGGCAAAGCGCCACGCAAGTTCCGCAACCGATGCACCCCTCGTATTTTTGAGTGATTTTCTTTACGGCCATAAAAATTTATTGTTATTCCGACTCACCCGCTCTTTTTTCCATTATTCTCCTTATTCTTTCCGCCCTGCCGCCGTTCTCGCCGCGCTCTTTCATTTTCTTTTTCAAAAAACCGTTTCTTCCGTCTTCGGATTGTTTCTTAAATTGCTCGCCGCGTTCTTGCGCCCTGTTTTTTAAAATACCTCTCTTGTTTTCGGACCGCCTTTCAAGCCGCTCTCTCCGCTCCCCCATTTCTTTTTCCATTTTTTCCCTTCTGCCCTTCCTCATAAGGTCTATCATTTTTTCACCGTCCTCAACATCGCGAATATCGCCCTTTTTAATTCCGTCCTCCATATCTTCCATTCTCTCCGATATTCTTTCCAGCATCCTTTCCGCCGCGCGGGAAGTTCGCGCGGCTGACATCGCCCTTCCGAACGCCATTCTGTATTTCTCCGCTTCAAACGCTTTTTTCGCCGCCGTCAAATGCCTGTTCGCGGCCAACAGCAAGGCCTCCGCCGAGCGGATTATCTTCGGGGTGGTGCTTCCCATTTCGCTCAAATCGCCCTTGATTTCAGAAATCGTCTCCGTCGCCTTTTCAATCAATTCGGCTGAACGCTCCTTGAAGTCAATCTTTCCCTTATACATCTCTTGCAGTATTTCGTTGGTGCTGGTGGCTCCCCTCAACATCATTCGCTTTCTGGCTTCAAGTATTGACCCAATCATCCTCTTTCTCATCTCACCGGCTTTTCTGCCGATATCTCCGCTTTCTCCCTCTCCCATTGATTCAACGGAAAAGACATCACCCTCCAAAAGGCCCAGTTTTTCCGACATCATTTCCTTTATCTTTTCTTTCAGGGCGGGATCTTTGATTTTTTCCGCCCGCGCCGCGCGGCGCTCAATCTGCCTTTTCATCCGCTCCATTCTCTCGCTCACCAGTTTTTCCATTTCCGCCCCGGAAAGCAATCCTTTTTCTTTTTGTTTTAGCAATATCGCCCGGCGTTTTTCCGCGAATTTGTAAATCCTCTTCAGTGATTTCTCCGTCCTGTCTTTTATTTTTTTCGGGGCGTTCCCCAAAAGCATATTCTCCATCACCCTCTGGCTGTTCAGGGAAAGATTTTCCATTTTCCTCACTAAACGGACCGCCTTTTTGTTTTTTAAGCCAAGTCTCTCAAGCGCGCCGTGCGCCTTGTCAATTCTGTTCGCCACCTCGTCCTCAAGCTCTTCAATAATGTCCGCTCTTTGCGGATTCTTCTCGGCAACCTCCTTCAACTCCGCCAATCTTTCGTTGGCGACCTCCGCAGCGACCTCCGCTCTTTTCATCGGATTGAAGAAAAAGAAATTGACGCGCGCCCAATCCCCGACCCTGTCCAGAAAATAGAACGGGCTTAAAGGAGTAAGTCCGGCGCTCGGCAAAGTATCCACCACGGCTTCGCTCGGCGAAGTGGTGGCGGAAGTGCTCGTCGCGTCCGTGCTCGTGGCGCCCAGAACCGGCGCGCCTCCGGCAAACGCCGCGAGCGCGAAGCCGGCGGCAAAAGAAGCGAAAATAATTTTTTTGTTCTTGCTCATGATATTTTTACACTGCGTTAACTACAATAATAAATGACCTGTTTTTATTATACCCCATTTGAAATTTTTGCGACTGAAAGTTATGCACACCCCCGGCAAAAATTATATTTTCTTGCCGAAAACGCAAATTATGTGCCTGGCGGTTCGTTCCTCGGCGCCGAATAAAAACTTTTCCGCGAACGATAAAATCATCTTTCTGGTAAATTGAAAAGCGCAAAATTTGTATGATAACCTGACCGCCCAGTGAAGAGTCCGACCGTCTCTAATGGCGTAATAAGTTTCCATGAGAACGAATCCTTCCAGTTGCTTTTTCAATAATTCCAAATTGTAATGCCGGTAATGTTTTGACTGGACCGAAAAATTGTCCGAAGGAACCGAAACAACAAGCAGGCCGTTTTCGTTCAGTTTTTCATAAACATCGGAAACAACGGCTTTGATTTCATTTTCCGGCACATGCTCTAATGTCTCAATCATCGTTATGATGTCAAAACCGCCGCCGATAGCGGAAACATCCCCGCAACAAAATTCAGCTTTGTTTTCATAATTAAACGCCCTCGCGAACAAAATGGCCCTTTCTGACAAATCAACACCGGTAAATTTTTTGTCCGGGGAAAATTTCGCGAGTTCAAATATCATCTTGCCGTCCCCGCACCCCACATCCAAGAGAGATTCAAAATTCCGGAATTTTATCAATTCCAAAATTTTTTTCATATACCCGTAATATTCAATCCCCGATACCATGGCCGAATAATTGCTGAAATCATCAAAATTAACCAAATGGTGGTATGGGAAAGAATACTGCGACTCTTGGATTTTGAATTTTTCTCTCATTTTTTATTTAATCAATTTCTCAAAAAATAATAATGCCGTCTTTTTTAATTTGGAAAACAGGCTGACCGCGCGCAATCGACTGTTTTCATCGGATATTCCAACCATAGCCCGCGTAAGGATAATGGCCACCGCTTCGGAGGTGAGTCCACTGTACATATCTTTATCGTAATCAAATTCTCTATCCGAAAAAAGATATTCTCGCGGAGGATTTAGATATTCTTTCGCAACAAGAGAGTTGGAGGGTGAATAAAAAGCCATTAAATCCCTCCTTTGGCTGTTGCCAAAAAACGAGTAATTCTCGTACGGTTGTTTCGCGTTTGTGGTTTGAAATATCCGTCGCAACCTCTTTCTTTCTGTCGCGTCGAAATAAGGGTTGCAAAGGCGGGCTATTTCCAAAGCGTCCCTGGTATAACCCGCGTTCGGAGTTCCGGGATTGATACTTTTGAGCGACTCCGAACCGATCGCGCACGCAAAATCTTTAATAAGGCCGCCTTTGGTTCGCGCGTCCTCATAAGAACGAACTATCATTTTATCTTTGGTAAAAAATTTCGCGTAATTC
>JAADHB010000011.1 GCA_013152035.1 bacterium | reverse complement strand
TTTGCAGGCGTTAAGGTATTTTCCGACTTTTTCAATTTCCTTGTTAAGCGGTTTGGAATCGCTTTTCAGTTTCGTTTTGTAATTGAACCGGCTCGCCAAAAGCGCCACGGCGTGTTCGCCCAAATCGCCGGAAGAAATGATAAAATCTCCGGGCTTTATTCCGTTGTTGGGAATTATTTTTTCGGCAATCCCGACACCGGCGGTGGTTATCTCAATCTTGTCTATTTTCCCTTTTTCCGTTACCTTTGTGTCGCCGGTGGCAATCGGCACGCCCGCTTCTTTTGACACCTTGCCTATTGAAGCGATAATCTTCATAAAATCCTCCTTTGGAAATCCCTCCTCAACGACAATGCTCAGGGAAATCCCGAACGGCTTCGCTCCCATCACCGCAAGATCGTTAATCGTCCCGCACATCGCGATCTTGCCGATGTCCCCTCCCGGAAAAAATACCGGGTCAACGATAAAAGCGTCGGTGGTAAAGACCAACTTAGGTGCAAGGCACCTAAGCGCGCTTAGGTGCCTTGCACCTAAGTTGGTAAAATCCAACACCGCCGCGTCGTCCTCGCAGTTTTTCCATTTGCCTTTGTAATTCAAAATGCCGCGAATATCCTTGAGCAATTCCCAAGATTTATACCCGCCCCCTCCGGCGTCCAACTCAATTGTTTTATTGTTTTTCATATCTGTAAGCGACATTGCATGCCCCTTCTTGAGATACCATGCAAGGCCCGACCGGGTTTTCCGGCTTGCAAACTTTTTTGAACACGGGACAATTTTTCGGCTCTTTTAATCCTCTGATAATTTCTCCGCATTTGCAAGGCGTCGGCCTTCGCGATTTCGCGAAATCAACCTTGTCCAAAATGTTTTTATACTTCACTTTGGCGTCACACTTGCTGAATTTCTTCTTTATCTCCAATCCCGATTTTAGGATAACGCCGAATCCCCGCCAGTTCCCGTCCGCGATTTCAAACACATCAAAAATCGTTTTGTAGGCGGCCGGGTTGCCCTCTTTTCGCACGGACCGGGTGTATTCGTTTTCCACCTCGGCGCGGCCTTCTTTGATTTGTTTGAGGAGCATATAAATTCCCACCAAAACATCTTCGGCGCTGAATCCGGTTATCACCTGCGGCACGCCCATACCCTCGTACGGCGCGACTCCGATTATCGTGGAGACATGTCCGGGGCTTATGAAGCCGTCAATTTTCAATTCGCCGATTTTGAGCAGCGCCTTCATCGCGGGAATAAACAGTTTATGGGTTGAATAAACGGTTAGCCCGTTCTTAATCGCGTAAGCCGTCATTGGAGTTGTCGTCTCAAATCCCAGCCCGAAAAAAACCAAATCCGGCCACTCTTTCAAAAGCTTCAACGCCTCTTCCACGGAATAAACGGAAAAAACCTTGGCGCCATGTTCCCTGGCATCATCCAAGCTGACGATATGCCCGGGCCTGCCCTCCTTCGCTTTGGTGGAAGAGGGCCTGCCCTCCGTAGCTTTAGCGGAGGAGGGGACGCGAAGCATATCTCCGTAAGTGGCAACCGGAATTCCCGCCAAAGAGAGATTAACAATCGCGTCAATATCCTCCTGCGCCGTGACGCAAACAGGACAGCCGGGGCCGGTGGTCAGATGAACATTTTTCGGCATCAATGCGCGAATGCCATGACGCGCCACCGCCTGCGTATGTGTCCCGCAAACTTCCATCAGATTCACATCGCGCCCTATCTTCTCCGCGAGCTCTTCAATTTTTTTAATTACTTTTTTCATTTAGCTCGTGAATCTTGAAGACTTCTTGCGCGCTTTGCTCAGAGAGTTTTTGAATGGCGAAACCAGCATGGACGATTACGAAGTCGCCTTTTCCCGCGTCCGCCACCAAAGAAACATTGATTTCTTTTTCAATGCCGTCAAAATCAACGATTGCCTCGTCGCCTTTGATTGAGATAATTTTCCCCGGGAAAGCTAAACAAAACACATGCCAATTTTACTTGTGAGCCTGCCTGCCGCAGGCAGGCGGAGCGAACAATTGTAAAATTGAGCACCCCGCCTCTAATTTTACCGTTAAATATTCTGATAATATATTCAACACACTAAGGATTTCTTTGCTCTCGCGGCGCAGAGCCGGAATAGGCCGAGTGCAACGAGTTCGCCGCCCCGGCAGTATTTCGTAAAATTAGGGCGGGGTAAATCAAATTCCTTAATGCACCGAACAGGTAATACATGGGTCATACGCCCTGATTACCATGTTCATCAAACGCTCCTTTTCCTCTTGGCTCTTTTCTTTGTATTGGTCAAGGACGGCCTGCGCCGACTTTTCCATAGAAGTGAGGTTTTGGACCGTCGGGGTTATTATGTTTGCGTAAACTATAATCCCTTTCTTGTCCAAATGAATTTCATGGTAAAGCCCTCCTCTCGGCGCCTCCACCGCGCCAATCCCCTTAAACAAACCGTCGGCATCCGGCGCGAAATCCGGCTCCATAACGCCAATCTCCGGGTCCATTTCCGCGTCCAGAAGTTTCTTGACGCTTTCCCGCGCCATTTGATGGTATTGCAAAATTTCTATCGCCTGCGCCAAATTATTGTGGAAAGGGTTTTCAAAATCCAATTTGGCAGCATATTTTTCAACCGCGGAATCCTTTTTTTCCTTCAAAATAGCCATTCGCGCGAGAGAGCCGACCATCATTTCCCTGCCCTGATATTTGCCGAACTTCGCGGTTGAATTATCACGCAATTCTTCTTCTATGTTTTCTTTGTAGTTTTTAATCGGCTCCGCTCCCGTTTTTCCCGACACGATTTTGTCGCCCTCCATCGCGACCAATTCAATATCAACTTTCAATTCCGGGTATTCCAAGCCGGCAAAAAACTCGGCGGTCCATTCCGCGGCCTTCGCCGTCTCCTCCAGTTTGGAAAGCAGTTTCATTAGAGCTTCCTTTGTCGGGATCTTGTGAAAACCGCCGGCGGTCGTCCTGGTTGGGTGGACATTCCTCCCCGCGACGACATAAGCGATTTCGTCGCCCAGTTCTTTCAAGGCAAGCGCTTTGGCGAAGGACACGGGGTCTTTTCGCGCCAATTCCGTGCCGCGGT
>JAADHB010000005.1 GCA_013152035.1 bacterium | reverse complement strand
GCGCCGAAGGCGGCCTCAGCCGCCTTCGGCGGAGAAAAAACACTGCCAACCGTGCTCCAAAAAAAATTGCCCATTTGAAAATCCGCAGAAGTTCGGCAATCCGCCCCCGATTCTTTGGTATCCCAAAACAACCGGCGGCGGTTTTGACGACTGGTTCACGCAGGTGATTCCCAATAAATATCCGGCGCTTTTGCGCAGCGGGGCTTGCCCGAAAACAAGCCGCCACGGCCCCTACAAAAAAATGGACGGGTTCGGTTCGCACGAAATCATCATCACTCGCGACCACGCGAAGGACTTGAAAAAAATGTCCGTTGACGAAATTAGCTTGGTTCTGAAGGCGTACAGGGGGCGGTACAAAATGCTGGAAAGCGAAAAGTGCGTTGAGTATATTTTAATTTTTCACAATCAAGGCGAGCTGGCAGGCGCCTCAATATCGCACCCCCATTCTCAGTTGGTCGCCCTGCCCATCGTCCCGCCGGATGTTTCCCGAAGCATCAGCGGGGGGATCGGTTTTTTTGAAAAAAACAAAAAGTGCGTCCATTGCGTTATGCTTGACTGGGAGAAGAAAGAAAAAAAGAGAATTATTTTCCAGAACAGATATTTTATCGCTTTCGTTCCGTACGCCTCCCGCGTTTCCTATGAAGTGAGAATTTTCCCGAAAAAACACTCATCCGACTTTGAAGAAATTTCGGAAAAAGAGATTCCGTATCTTGCCGAGGCGATGAAGGATGTTTTGTCCCGCATCGCCAAGGTTCTCAAAAATCCTGACTATAATTTTTTCATCCATACCGCCTCCGCCAAGGTGAAAAATGTTCCGTACTACCATTGGCATATGGAAATCCTCCCGCGCACTTACAAATGGGCGGGTATGGAGCTGGGAACCGGCATTGAGGTAATCGCCGTCCCCCCCGAAGAGGCGGCTGAGAATTTGCGCGACGCGAAACCGGGGAAATAAACAAAATGCCCTTTATTCCAAAAATATCAAACGGCCTGCGCGCGTGGACGCTGCGTTGGGCGCGCTCTCCGCATATGGCGGCCGCGCTTTTCCTAATCGCTTTTTTTGAGGCGTCGTTTTTTCCGATTCCACCCGACATTCTTCTAATCGCGATTTTAATGGCGAGCGCCAGCCCCGCCATCGGCGGCTTTTCCCGCCACAAGGCGAGGAGTTGGTGGTGGTACGCCGGCGTCACGACGCTCGGTTCGGTGTCCGGCGCGCTTCTCGGATACGCCATCGGTTGGGGTTTTTACGAAACCGTCGGATACCGAATCGCCGACGCTTACAATTTGAACGAGGCGATAAAATTCATCGGATCAAAGTTTGAACAGCACGCGTTTCTCACGATTTTCACCGCCGCCTTCACGATAATCCCGTTCAAGGTGTTCACCATTTCCGCCGGGCTTTTTAAGGTTTCCGTTTGGCAGATGGTTTTCGCGTCCGTTCTCGGAAGGGGGCTGCGTTTTTTCGCCATCGCTTGGCTTATGCATCGTTTCGGAAAACGCCTCAACAAAATAATGCTGAGATATTTTAACATCATTTCAATTATTTTTATCGGAATTTTGATATTGGCCTTTGCCGTTTACAAGCTCGCGTTTTAATAATAAATTATGAGACCGAAAAAATCTTTGGGGCAAAACTTTCTGACATCCGAGGCGATAGCCGAAGAAATCGTCGGCGCGGGCGGAGTCGGGCGGGACGACACCGTTTTGGAAGCCGGTCCCGGCAAGGGCATACTGACCGAGATTTTGCTGAAAAAGGCGGGGAGGGTGATTGCCGTTGAAAAAGATCGGCAACTGGTTTATTTTTTGCAGGAAAAATTCGCGGACAGCGAAAATTTGGAAATCGTTTACGGAGACATTCTAAAATTCAATCCCAAGGACCGCGGGCTGGGAAAAGGGGGCTATAAAATAATTGCCAACATCCCTTACTACATCACTTCGTTTTTCCTGCGGAAGTTTTTGGAAAGCGATTCCCAGCCGAGTAAAATGGTTTTGATGGTGCAGAAAGAGGTGGCGGAGAGAATTGTCGGCTTGCCCGGCAAACGGAAAAACGGGCGAAAAGAAGAAAACCCGCTTTCTTCCATCACGGGCATAACGGGAAATGATTCCAGAAAGCGATTTTCTTCTTTTCGCCCTGTTAAAGAAAGCATCCTTTCAATCAGTGTCAAAGCGTACGGGGAGCCGAAAATTATAAAAATCGTTCCGGCGGGCTGTTTTTCGCCGCCACCGAAGGTGGATTCCGCCGTTTTGCTCATAGACAACATATCAAAAGATTTTTTCACCTCCGGAGTCGGAACGGATGGCGGCGGAAGAATCAGCGAAGAAAAGTTTTTTGAAATTCTTAAAAGGGGCTTTTCCGAAAAGAGAAAAATGCTGAAAAACAATCTGCCGGAATTCACCGAGGACGATTTCGCCAAATGCGGAATCCCCCCCAAAGCCAGAGCCGAAAACCTTTCTCCGGAGAACTGGAGATGCCTGGCATCGCTGGAGACAAAAAAATAGCCCCGGCGATTTATTTCAAATCGTCGGGACTTGATGTGCGCAAACTTAATGGCGGTGGAGGGAGGATTACAATCTTTCCTTCCAACCCACCCACATATTCCCGACCCGGTACTCGGTCGGGTCGCGATTCACCCTAATATAGTGGGTGGTTGGGTATCCGCGGGCGGATTTAAAATCTTCCCGCCCTTCATACTTAAATACTTCCAGCCGATAATTTCCGACCGGGAGCTTGATAAAGAGGGCGTTGACCCTCTTATAGTAGCCCCCGCCGGAATATTCCCGGCCTGATGTTGAAAATTTTACTTCCACTGTTTCTCCGCGTTCGTTTCTCGCGCGGAGGGTCACCCGCTGGAGGAAGGGCGATTCAAAGTGAATTCCCTCCAAACGGTGAATCCCTAACCAGCGGGGAGTGTCAACATCTTTCCACTCCCCATCCTCGTATTCTTTTACATAACCCGGCGTGTAAACTACCGCCGGACCGCCGTAGAGAACCCACCTCCGCCGGGTTCTCTTTCTCCCGCGGGAATCAACATAGCTGACCGTTTTGTGGACATAAATGTCCACATCAATGCTGATTCCATCATCAGCATTGATCAGAACCCCGAGACCGGGATCCGAGTTCCGGACAGTGAACCCGCCGGGGGTTGTTTCCAATACCCCGGTATTGGTGTCCGAGGCCAAGTTCCCCAGCACCGCCGGGGCTCCATAGGCGGTGACACCCACGCGCCCGCCTGCCAACTCAATGCCGGCGCAGCCGGCAAAACTAAAAACCAAAACTAAAAAAAGAAAACCGTATGAAAAATATTTTTTCACAATACACCTCCGTTTGCCCCACCAAAGCGGGACAAAAATCAAATTTATTTTTCGCCCGAATGGGCGACTTTTTTCAAAGAAACATCAGCTAAGAACTGTTCACATTATACCCTATTTCCCCAAAAAGTCAAGGATGGAGTTGTAAACGGACGGGCGGGAGATGAGCGCGGTTTTCGCGTAAATCACGGAGCCGCCGCCGCCTCGCGACTCCTTGACCAGCCGTCCCGCGTTGTCAATGACGAACGACGGGTTGAAGTTCGTCGCCTCCACGAAATACCGGTTGTTTTCAACCGCCCTCACCCTCGCCATTTTCAAAGTTTGCGAATAAAGCAGGCGCGAACCGTGGAACACGGAATGCGACGCGATGTTCACCAGAATTTCCGCCCCGTCTCTTGTTAAATCGCCGTACAAAAAAGGAGAAACGATTTCCGAGCAGAACAGCGCGCCTATTTTCGCGCCCCTGAATTCCGCCGGAGCCGTTTTTTCCCCGCCGGCGTAGCCCCTTGTTTTCTCAAAATCCTTCACCCATTCTCCCCGCCCGAAAATCCGCGCCCCGAACGCCGTCAGGTACGGCATATATTCTCCATGGGGGACAAGAAGCATTTTGTCGGAAGTTTGAGTTTGTCCGCTTTCCGCGTTCAGAAAGGAAATTTCCGCCCCGTTTTTTCCGCCCCCGCCCCCGCTTTTTTTCGGAGCCGAATCAATAAGGAGGACGCCCTTTCCGCCGAACAGATATTTTAAGGCGAACATCCCGTCCGCTCTTTTGATTTCGCTGACGAACCGCGAATCCTCCGGAAATATTATGGCGTCGGGATTTTGCCCGCTTTTCGCGGCGGCGAGGAACAGCGTTTCAAGCCCCCGCATTTTTTGGGAATATCTTTTTTGGGAAATTTCAAAATAGGACGGGGCGTTAGTCCGCAGAACGGCGATCTTTATATTTTTTCCCGCCACCCCGCCCCCGCCCGCCACGGGCGCAACGACATTGGCGGCGATTAAAACGGCGGCGGCAAGAACGGCAACGGGAGCGAGTTTCGCCGTCCGCCCCTTTATCATTTTATAAACAAAAACATTCGCGAACACGACCGCGAAACTCAAGAGCCACACGCCTCCGATTCCGGCGAGCGGAAGGAGAGCCGCGCTTTCCGCCGGAATGTAACCGAGAAATCCGAAAGACCAATGCGCGCCCGCCAGCGATCCGGGTCCCGCCCAAAAAATTGAAAACGCCGCGGACCTCAGATATTCAAAAACGACCCAAAGCAGGGGCGCGATGAGGAGGTCGCTCAATCCGCCTCGTTTGAGCTTGTCAAAAGCCGCCGCCCACAGAGCGACGAACAGCCCTAAAACGAGCGACGACAAAAACCATATCGCGAAAACCAAAACCGCTCCGGGAAGTTTGCCGTCCACTCCCGCCCACGCCAAGGGCAGGGTGTCCCAATACCACGCCAGAGTTCCGCCGACGTAAACCGTCCCGAAAACATACGCCCATAAAAACATTCGCGCCCCGCCCCGCCGCCGATTTTCGTAAATAAAACTTATCAGCGGGACGAGCGAAAGAAGCCCTAAAAACCAAAGGGAGGGATAATTAAAAGAAGCCGCCAGCGACAGCGCGCCCAAAATAAGAAAGATTTTAGATTTGCCCGTTTCGCTTTTATCCACATATTCATTGTATCACTTTGCCCTTGCCTTTCAAAAAGTGGTATAATAAAAGCGGTGTAGAATATATGGCTTCATCTTATCTGCCCAGTAGAAAATTCGCGATTGTTGTCTTGGTATTCCTGCTGGCGACCGGAGGACTGTTTTTGTTTTTCGGAGGCGAAGCGATGAAAAGAAAAACGCCGGACGCCTCTCCCCAAAAAAGGTTCATCGCGGGAATGTTCCAAGGCGGGCGGAAAGATTCCGACAATGACGGGCTGAAAGATTGGGAGGAAGTTCTTTGGAAAACCGATCCGCAAAATCCGGACACGGACGGCGACGGAACGAAAGACGGGGAGGAGGTCAAACTCGGAAGGAATCCCTTGATTCCCGCCCCGGGAGACGAAATTCCCAACGCGAAATATCCGTCCGGAACAAAAACCGCTCCTTCCGCGGCGGACGAGAGCGGCAAAAGCGGTTCCGTGAATTTGACGAAGGAAATCGCCAAGAACATAAGTTCGCGGATTACGAGCGGAGCGAAAAACAAGTCGTTTGACCTGTCCAACCCGGAGAATTTGGTGAAGGGCGCCGCCTCCGATGACATAAACCGTTTTTTGGCGGAATTTGATCCGAAAATTTCGGAGAAGGAGCTGGAAATTTCAAACGACAACAGTTCCGAGGCGGTCAAGCGTTATTCCGAATCGGTCGGAGAGATTATTTTCCCGAAAAACTACCCGGCGATTTCCGAGGAAGACGCCATTATGGACGCGATCCGCTATAAAAACTTCAGCGGAATTGATGTTTACATAAGTTATTACGCCGGGGCGATCGCCAAAATGAAAAGCGTCGTTGTTCCGTCGGATTTCAAGGATTTGCACAAAAAAGGAGTGGAACTGCTGATGGCGAGCAAGAAAATTGACGAAAGCATGAAGGAAATAGCGGTTGATCCGCTAAAATCCATATTGGCGATTCAGCAATACGCGAAAGTTAAAAAAGAAATAGCGGAAACGCTGACCGGTTTTGCCGGTTTGATAAAGAAATATGAAAAGTAGATTTTTGAATAAAATGGAAATACAAAAAACAACGGCGGCGATTTTGGTTTTTTTGACGCTGTTTTCCTCGGGGGCGGGGCTGCTGGCTCCGAAAAAGGCCAACGCGGCGGCGACCGGAAGCGTTATATTTAGAGGCGACCTTCCTCTTGATATCGCCAAATGGCTGGTTGACAAAGCCGAATGGATTATTGACAAGGCCAAGGTCCTCGCCGACGACGGGGCGGACATTGCCGCTTCCGCCTTCGCCAAGTCCCTTATGGACTATATGACCGATGAAATCATCAAATGGATTCAGGGGGGCGGCGATCCGAAATTCGTTTCGGACTGGGGGAATTTCAAGAAGGATGTCATTGAACAGACGGGAGCCAAGTTTTTGGAGGAAATGGTCGGTCCGACCGTGATGAATAATCTTTGCAGCGGCAACTGGGCGGTCAGAATAAGAATAGGGCTGCAGAAGCCGCCGAAGTTCGCCGAGAGGGTGAAATGCACGCTTGACGACATCGGCGCTAATTTTGACAGCTTCACCCAAAATTTCAATAACGGGGGGTGGCAGGCGTGGCTGACCGTTGCCGAAAACCAAAATAACCCTTACGGGCTGTATCTCACCGCCTTTGACGAGAAAATGAAGAGGGAGGCGAGAGCCGGCGAGGCGGCGCGGGACGAGACGCAGGCGAGCGGAGGATTTTTGAGCGACAAAGTTTGCCGCAGAGTCACCTATTATGACGCGAAAACGGACAGCGAAAGAGAACGAACCGGAAAATTCACAAAAGAGGATCTGGCGAACCTGGACGGGATGGGCAATGATTCCCTTTCCGAGGTTGAGTGTCAAAAATGGGAGGTGAGAACGCCGGGCAAGATAGTGGCGGATTCTTTGTCAGAAGGGCTGTTTAAGGATATAAAGTGGCTGCAAAACAAGGAAAAATGGCAGTCCTATGTTGTCGCCATCGTGAACGCGGTTGTCAACAGGCTGGTTACGGAGGGTGTCAGCGCCATAAAATCATCCGATTCTGACGGAACGGGCGGCGGCACTCCGGGATCGCCTAAAATAGATACGGACATTTTTGACACGACGCCTCCGACAAGCACCGCCTCAATTTACGGCGCGTGGAGCGTTCAGATCACTTCAAACGAGCCGGGTATGATTTTTTACACCCTTAACGGAAAAACCCCCACCGCTTACTCAAGTGTTTATGACAAACCCATTAAACTCGCCACCCCGGTTACCCTCAAATGGTTTGCCATGGATTACAGCGGCAACAAAGAAGGAGTGCACACGATGGAGCTTAATCCGCCGTTTGATACTCCTCCCGACGGACCTCCTTCAAGCACCGTGGTCGCCGTAAACTCCACGATGGGGGCGTTGATTGCCGACAAGCCGGCGACGATTTATTACACTCTTGACGGAACAACTCCGAACACTTCCTCAAAGAAATACATACAGGCGCTTGAGGCGACTGCCGGAGGAATGCTCAAATGGTTCGCGGTCGGAACGGGAGGCGCGGAGACTCCGTTCCACACTCTGGCAACGCAGCCCCCTTTCCCGAACGCGCAGCTGCCCAACATACTTGATTTGGTCGCTCCGGAGGCGAAGATTGCCGCCCCGGACAACGCGAGCGCGAATCAGTTTTTCATAATAGACCCAACCGCTTCTTGGGACAGCGACAGCACTCCGAAAATCGTTATGTATCAATGGGATTTTGACAATGACGGAAAGTTTGACTGGTGGATTGTTGACTGGAACAGGGACGGCGTTTTTGACGAGTCCGTGTGCAGGGACGGGGCGGAATGCGTCGTTAGCGGAGGGGGAAGCTATTCCGGAGACATCGGAAACGGATTCCAGGGTATGGATGTTCCTCAGGGCGCGCAGGCCGGCGCGGTGGAAGTGAAGTACAGCTCAGGACAGCGCGGAATAACCCTGCGGGTAACGGATGACGAAGGGCTTTATGCCGACACGACGGTTACGGTGAGTGTCCAATAAATTTTATGAGAAGAAAGAATAAATTTTTATCTTGCGTATTGTTGGCGGGGGTGGCGGCGTTTTTCGCCTTCGGTCCGTTCGGCTTTGATGTCGCGCACGCCTGGAATTTAAGCGTTTTTCCGAGCGCGAAAGATATCATTCTTGGAATGTTTGCCGAACTCGGCAACCTTTTTCTCAGGGGCGCCGCCATTGTTCTGTATTCCGTCGGAATGATATTTGACTACGCGGTAAAGATATCAATTTTGGATTTCTCCAAATACGCGAATATGCCGGGAATAATGGACGGATGGAGGATAATGAGAGATGTCGTGAACCTGTCTTTTATTTTTATTTTACTGTATATCGCCATAGGAACGATTCTGCAGCTCACCGGGTTTGACACGAAAAAACTTTTAACTTCGGTTATAGTCATCGCCCTTCTCGTTAATTTCAGCGCGGTGCTGACGAAGGTTGTCATTGACGCCTCCAACATTCTGGCGCTTGAGTTCTACCAGAAAATAGACCAACCCTCAATTAACGGGCAGAAGGCGAGTTTGGCGGGGGTGTTCGTGAGCGGGCTGAAGCTTTCAACGGTGTATAAGCCGTACGACCAAAAAACGACCGGCCCCAAGCCGGTCAAAAACCAGCTCTCGTTTTTCGGGATTATTATGGGGACATTCGGCGGGGTTTTGGTCATCTTGATAACCTCGTTCGTGCTGCTTATGGCCGCCGTTCTGTTTATTTACAGGACCGTGGCCCTTTTGTTCTTGATTGTGCTGTCGCCGCTGGCTTTCGTGGCAATGGCGTTTCCGGGGATGCAGTCGCACGCCGCCAAATGGAGAAGCCAATTGTTCAGCCAGGCGTTTTTCGCTCCGGCGTACCTGTTTATGATCTATATCGTGGCGAAAATGATAACCTCAAAACAAGGGTTGGCGTCGAAAGTCGGCCTGGGGCCGACGGACGGAATCCTCGGCTTTCTGGGCGGAGGAAGCGTAGAGGTTATGGTTTATTTCGCTATTCTCATCGGCTTTTTGGTCGGCTCAATTCTCGTGGCGAAGAGTATGGGGGCGAACGGGGCGGTTATGGTTGAAGGGTGGGGCAAGAAAATGAAAGGCAAGGCGCAAGGATACGCGGGAGGTGTTAGCAAGAGATATGTTGGCCGCGCCGCCTCAAAAGCGAACGAAGCGTTGATGGCGACAGAGGGAACCAGGGGCAGAATCGCCGGAGTGCTCAGAAAAGTTCCGTTCGCGCAGAGGGGTGTTGCCGGACTCGCGCAATTAAAAGGCAAAGAGATAGGCAAATACAAAAAGAAATACTCTAATTACGATGAACGAACATTGCGGCAATTGAGAGACAAATTTGGAACAACGGCGGAAGCGCGAACGGCTATGGACGCGTTGATAAAAGATAAAGCGAAAAAGAGCGAGAAACAGAAAATAAAAGACGCCATACTGAAGAAAATCAATGATGAATCGTTGGACATAATGGAAAAAGCGAGATTGCAAAAAGAATACGATGAGCTGGATATGAAAGATGAACTGGACGCTCTTAAGTCCAAAGTGGAGTCGGGAGGAGGAAAAGCGCCGGAGAAAAAAGAGTGAGGTGAGTCAAAATTACCAGCGAATTAAAACATCAAGCAATATGTCAAATATATCAGCGGAACAATTTAGAGAACTTTATAAAAAACTCCCGGAAGACCTGAGAGGCGCCATTTCGAGCGCGGATTCTGGGGAGGCGTTGAGGGATATCGCCAAGAAACACGGGTTGGCGGTTGATAAGAGCGGCGAATTGGCGGACGAAACCGGTTCGGTTATGCTCGGTGTCACCGCGCCGAAAGATTTTGTCCGCAATCTGGAGAGGCGGCTGGAAGTGGACGGAAAAACCGCGCGCGAGATTGCCGCGGAGGTGAACGAGAGGATTTTCGCGAAAGTGAGGGAGTCGCTGAAAAAAATCCACGGAATCGGCTCGCCGGAAAAAGGGGAAGTCTCCGCCACCGAGGAGAAAAAAGCCGAGGAGCCGAAACCGTTCGCCGCGGAGGAGAAAATGCGTGAGGAGCCGGCGCCGCCGGAAGTTTCCGGCGGAGAGGAAGAACCGAAGGAAAAAATCCCGGACATATTGAAAGGAAGCACGGAACCGGAGCCGATTCCGGAAGAAAAATTCGCGAAAGTCCCGTTTGAGGCGAAAACCGGGGAAGGGGTGTTCAGAATGCCGCTGGAGGAATCAAAATACGAGGAGCCGGAAAAGAGTTCGGATCAAAGATACCCCGGCGGAGACCCGTACCGCGAACCGGTAAAATAACCCACCAACCACCAGCTAATAACTGACAACTACCAACTAAACAATGCGCTTTCAAGTCCCACAATTTATAGAAGTAGAGAGCAAGATATTCGGGCCGCTGACGCTCAAGCAGTTTATTTATCTTGCCGGCGGGGCGGGGCTGATTTTTCTGGCATACGCGGCGTTTCCCTTCTTTATCGCGATTGTGCTCGCCATTCCAATCGGAGCTTTTTCCATCGCACTCGCCTTTTACAAAGTGAACAACCAGCCGTTCATAAAGGCGGTTGAAAACGCCCTGAAATACAGTTCGGAAGCGAAAGTTTACGTGTGGAAGCGCGAGTCCGAGGAAAAGCGCGCCGCCGCCGCGATAAAGAAAAAGAAAGAGGAAAGCGCCGGTCCGGAAATTTACGTGCCGAAATTGACGCAAAGCAAACTGAAAGATTTGGCGTGGAGTTTGGACATTAAAGAGGAGCTGAAATAAGCGAAACAAAATCGGAATATGGCAAAAATATCAAAATCAACGCAAGAATTCGTTCCCGTAAAGGAAATCAGGGACGGCATTGTCATCCTCAAGGACAAATCTTTGAGGATGATCGTTATGGCGTCCACGCTCAACTTCGCTTTGAAGTCGGAGGACGAGCAAAACGCCATAATTATGCAATACCAGAATTTTCTCAACTCGCTTGATTTTTCAATCCAATTTTTCATTGAGTCAAGAAAACTTGACATAGGAAATTATGTCGCCCTCCTGGAGGACGCCGGGAAAAAACAGGCGAACGATCTTTTGAAAATCCAGATAAGGGAATACATTGAGTTTATCAAGAATTTCGTGAGCTCAACGAATATCGTGGAGAAAATCTTTTATGTCGTGGTTCCGTACAGTTCCTCGGTTGTCTCTTCCGGCGGAAGCCCTCTCGGCGATATTCTCGGATTTTTCAAGGGAGGCAAGAAGGGCGGCGCGGACAAAGACATAAGGTTTGAGGAGGCGAAACTGCAGATTCAGCAGAGGGCGGGCGTCGTCCAGCAGGGGCTGATGAGGGCGGGGATAAGGTCCGTCCCGCTGAACACGGAAGAGCTGATAGAGTTGTATTATAAATTATTCAATCCCGGGGAGGCGGAGCCGATAATCGCCAAACAGGAATCGCCGGAATAAAAAACAACCATTATGCCGTTAATAGACATATTAAAATCAAAAAGAAAAAAAGAGGGAGAAATCCTTCCGGTCATTCCCGAGAAAATTTACGAAACGGGGGTTTTGGAGCTGCAGGATATCATAGCCCCGTCCGCCCTCCAAGTGAACTCCAACTATATAGGATTGGGGGACAAAGTCGCGCGAACCCTTTTCGTTATGTCGTACCCCCGCTTTCTCGCCGCCAATTGGTTTTCTCCGGTAATCAATTTGGATAAGGTTTTTGACATCTCCCTTTTTGTGCATCCGGTGGACACATCCACCGTTTTGCGCCAGCTCCAGAAAAAAGTCGCCGAGGTGCAGTCGCAGATACACACGAGGGAGGAGAAGGGGTTGGTTCGCGACCCGAAATTAGACACCGCCTACCAGGACCTTGAAATGCTGAGGGATCAATTGCAGCAGGCGACGGAACGGCTCTTTTCCGTCGGGCTGTACATAACGGTTTACGCCGACAATCTTGAGGAGCTGAACAAGGTGGAGCGGGAGATTAAGTCAATCCTTGAAGCGAAGCTCGTGTACGTGAAGCCGGCGCTTTTCCAGCAGAAGGAGGCGATAGAGAGCGTGCTTCCGTTCGGCACGGACAAACTTGAGATCCACAGCCGCCTGAATTCCTCGCCGCTTTCAAGCATTTTCCCGTTCGTTTCCTTTGACCTTTCCTCCGATAACGGGATTCTTTACGGAATCAACCGGCACAACAACAGTTTGGTGCTTTTTGACCGCTTTTCCCTTGAAAACTACAATTCCGTCGTTTTCGCCAAGTCCGGTTCCGGAAAATCTTACGCCACGAAGCTCGAGATATTGAGGACGATGATGTTTGACACGGATGTCATAGTTATTGACCCGGAACGGGAATATGAATACCTGGTTGAGGCGGTTGACGGAAGGTACTTCAACATTTCCCTCACCTCCAAACATCATATCAACCCCTTTGAATTGCCGCCCGTCGGGGAGGATGAATCTCCGGCGGATGTTTTGCGCTCCAATATCATAAATCTTGTCGGGCTTTTCCGCCTGATGCTCGGAGGGCTCACTCCCGAGGAGGACGCGATTATGGACAGGGCGATTTCGGAAACTTACGCGGCGAGAGACATCACTCCGGACGCGGATTTTTCCGGCGCCATCCCTCCGGTGCTTTCCGACCTGGAGCTTGTTTTGGCGGGTATGGAGGGCGGGGAGTCTCTCGCCCAGCGGCTTTCAAAATACACGAGGGGGACATGGGCGGGCTTTTTGAACCAGCCGACCAATGTTGACATCAACAAAAAATTGGTGGTCTTTTCCGTGAGGGATATGGAGGACGAGCTTCGCCCGATCGCGATGTACATCATCACCCATTTTATCTGGAACACGGTCAGGAAGAACATAAAGAAGCGATTGCTTGTCGTTGACGAGGCGTGGTGGATGATGAAGTCGGAGGACACCGCCTCTTTCCTTTTCGGAATCGCCAAGCGGTGCAGGAAATACTATCTGGGGCTGGCGACGATTACCCAGAACGTGAATGACTTTTTGAGCTCCCCGTACGGGCTTCCCATCATCACGAACTCTTCAATCCAGCTTCTTATGAAGCAGTCGCCGGCGTCCATAGATGTCGTGCAGAAAACCTTCAACCTTACCGAGGAGGAGAAGTTTTTGCTTTTGGAATCCGATGTCGGAGAGGGGATTTTCTTCGCCGGAATGAAGC
>JAADHB010000014.1 GCA_013152035.1 bacterium | reverse complement strand
TTTTTCTCCATACAGTAAATTCTGCGCAATCCCCACAAGAGGAAAAGGAAATACAACAAACACAAACAGCAGAAATTTTTGATAAGCCCAAGGCAAGAACGGTAAAAGCTTTTAATGAGCCGGTTGTTATTTTACCAACAAATGGAGCACAAACAAAGTATTATAACGGAATGGGAGTTGCCCCGCTTGAGATAGTTACAAAGGAAGGAGTTTATCATCATTTTATAAAAGTTACTGACTGGAATACTGGCAAGGTTATAAAAACTATATTTATACACGCAGGAAAAAGTATAGAAACAAAACTGCCTATTGGCACATATGAAATAAAGTACGCTAGTGGTGAAATTTGGTATGGAGAAAAATATCTTTTTGGACCAAAAACTATTTACTCAAAAGCTGATAAAAAATTTAATTTCACTGAAACTTACGAGGGATATTCTGGGTACACAATAGAATTAATTATGCAGTATGGCGGTAACTTACGCACAAGTAAAATACCTATGAGTGAATTTTAGGGAGCAGCTTTCTTTCCATACAATTCACACAAAACTCCAACCGAAGCCGCCAAGCAAGCCGCGAGAACATCGAGCAAGCATTAGTGAACTTGCGAGCCAGACAGTGCGAGGCGCTCTCGTGAGCAAGCGGACGAACGATTTACCACGGGCGTAGCGCCATAGTTCGCGAAGAAATAGGGAAACAACAAACGATATTGCGTAAGCAATAAAACTTGTTTTAGTTTGTTGTTTTGGGGTGACTGTGGCGAACCCACAAACTTTGGGTCGTTCTATATGGCGCTTATTAAGTCGGCAAGGGTTACGAAATTGACCTTTGTTTTGCCTATAACCACTGTGTCCTTAAAGTTTTTATTGACGACAAACGCCCCGTCCGGATTATATTTTTCTATAAAACTTCTCAGCGATCTCTCAATTAACGGATTTTTGAATTCCTTGTATTTTACTTCAATGGGAATAATTTTGTTTCCCGAACTGACGACAAAATCAACTTCGGCGTTATTTGTCGTGCGCCAAAAATGAATTTCCGCGTTGCTGGATTTAAATTTGTTTTTTAAGCATAAAAAAACCAGGTTTTCAAAAACAAAACCTTTGTTCTCCTCAAGTGAAACGCCAAACAAACCAAGGATATAATTGCGCAAACCGATATCGTTGAAATAGTATATTGGTGATTTTGTTATTTCTTTGCGAACATTCGTGTAATACGGAGTTAAAATTGAAATAATATATGTTTTCTCCAGATACCATAAATAATTTTTTACCGTTTCAACCGACAGGTTGAGCGTGTTGGACAATTCGGAATAATTAATCAGATTGCCGATTTGGGACGCCAAAATTTTCACCAACGAACGAAACGCGTCAAGTTTTTCAACGCGCAAAAAAGAACTGATATCTTTTTCAATATAGCTTCTGTAGATTTCATCAATCGCGTTTTGTTTTTCTTCAAGCCGGCTTTCAAGAACAACCTTCGGATATCCTCCAAAAACAAGGTATTTCTTCAGCAAAGCGTCTGTTTTCCCTTTTTCCAGCGAAAAAAATTCATCAAGGCGGTTGTCATATCGGTATTCCGTTGAAAAGTTCACGAATTCGGAGAACGAAACGGTCGGAAGTTCAAAAAGCCGTTTTCTCCCCATCAAAGATTCGTGAACTTTTTCTTTTAATTCAATGCTGCCGGAACCGGAGACAATAATTTTGTGCTTTGTCCCCATATCGTAAACCCCCTTCAAAAAAAGCCCCGCGTCTTTTTTTAGTTGGATTTCATCAACAAAAACAACACCCCTGTCGCCCTGAAACTCGAGATTGAGTTTATCCATAAAATCGCTCTGAGACTGAAAATACGGTTGATCTTTCTCAAAATCCAAACTCATAAAAAGAGTTTGGATGGACTTGGATTTAAGCTCCTTTTGGAGAATGCGCATAATCGTGGTCTTTCCAGCCTGGCGCGGACCAACAATGAGCGAGATTTCCTTTTTATCCGCATGACTCCTCAGGTCGTCCAATATGTCTCTTTTTATTATTTTTTCTTCCATACCTACAGTTTAACCGGGTAATTCACAAAGTCAAGTTTGGTTTTTACCGGCTTCAGCGAGAAATTCGGGTGTCAGCCGGATTATTTTTGGCTGGAGAGGGATTTTGCCAGGCGGGATTTTTTGCGGTTGGCCGTGTTCTTTTTTATGACGCCCCTTTTTGCCGCTTTGTCTATCGCCTTGTACGCCGCCGGCATCATTTTAACCGCCTCTTCGTTCCCGCCCTCTTTCGTGAGTTTTTTTATTTTTTTGACGACATCCTTCATCGCCTCTTTTCTTTTGAGGTTGAATTTCTTTTTCTTTAACGACACTCGCAGCGCCTTTTTTGCTGATTTTGTTATGGGCATATTGATTTATATTATCCTAATTTTTTTAATGCTTCTATCGCCGCTTTCGCGATGTTTAATTTATTTTTGCTCCGTGAAATTATTTTCGCGTTTACGCCTTTTACTCCCGCCAACTCCAAAACCGTCCTGACCGCGCTCCCCGCCACCAAACCGTGCCCGTGAGACGGCCTCATAAGCACTTTGGCGCTCGTGAATTTCGCCTCCGTTTCGCGCGGAATTGAAAATTCTTTCGTCAATTTCGGCTTTATCATATTCTTCTTCGCCCGATTGAGCGCTTTGTCTATCGCCGTCGGCGTATCGGATGATTTTCCTATCCCGACGCCAACCGTCCCTTTTTTGTTTCCGGCGACAACCGCCACACGGAAGCTGAACCTTCGTCCGCCGGCGACAACCCTCGCCGTCCTGGCGATGTCAATTATTTTATGTTCGTATTCGCTCTTTGGAGCGCGTTTGCCGAATTTTCTGTTTCTGTTTTGCATATTTATGAAATACCTAACAACCTAAAATTAAAATTTGAGCCCTCCTTCCCTCGCCCCCTCCGCCGCCGCCTTGACTCTGCCGTGGAAGCTGTATCCGCCCCGATCAAAAACCGCCTTCGCTATCTTCTTTTTCGCCGCCAGTTCCGCCAGCTCTTTTCCGACCTCTTTGGCAACCTCGGTTTTCTTCATTTTCTTTTTCAATTTCAAATCGCTCGCCGAAACAAGCGTGGCTCCCTTACTGTCGTCAATCAACTGCAGAAAAATTCGCTTATTGGAGCGGAAAACGGAAAAACGCGGCCTCTCGGCGGTTCCGGATATTTTCGCCCTGACACGCCTGTGCCTGACTTCTCTTTTTTCTCTTGTTTTTTTGTTCTGATTCATAATTCTTATTTATTACGCCGTTGCCGCCTTCTTGCCGGCCTTCCTCCTTACGACTTCGTTTTCGTATCTTATTCCCTTTCCCTTGTACGGCTCCGGCTTCTTCAGCATCCTTATTTTGGCGCTGAAACCCCCGACCGCTTCTTTATCAATGCCGGAAACGGAAATAATGTTTTTTTCAACGGACACTTTGACCCCTTCCGGTATCGCGACCTTAACCGGATGCGAGAAACCCAAATTAAGCGTCAAATTCTGCCCCTCAACCTGAACCTTAAATCCGACTCCGTCAACGATAAGTTTTTTCTCAAAGCCTTTCGTTACTCCCTCCACCATATTTCCGATGTGCGAAGCGTAGGTTCCCCACAAAGCCATCATCGGACCCGTTTCTTTCTTGGGAGCCAAAACAACCTCGCTTTCGCCGATTTTAATCTCGATGTCGTCCTTAAAACCCCGCTTTAATTCTCCAAGCGGACCTTTAACGATGACAACGCCGTCTTCCATTTTGACTTCAACGCCGTTCGGTATTGATATTGGTTTTTTTCCTATTCTTGACATAATAACTTATCTTCAAAAACAAAATTACCAGAGTTCGCAGACGACTTCTCCTCCGACCTTCTCCTTTCGCGCCTCCTTGTCGGACAAAACCCCTTTTGGTGTCGTCAAAACGCGCAACCCCTTACCGCCCTGAATGGGATAATTCTTCCCAAGCGGAAGGTAAACCCTTTTTGACGGTTTGGAAATCCTTTTAATGCTGCTTATGGCGGGGCTTCCGTCCTCTCCGTATTTCAATTCCACGCTGATAATTCTCCTGTTTTTCTTGCCCTTTCTGGATACATCCTTGAGAAAACCTTCTTTCGCCAGAATTTCCGCTATGCTCATTTTTAATTTTGAATAGGGAATATAGGCCGTTTCCTTTTTAACGGCTTGCGCGTTCCTTATTATTGTCAACATATCTGCTATAACATCCATAATAATTGATTCAAATTTACCACGATGACTTCCTGATTCCCGGAATCATGCCTTCGTTGGCAAGTTCCCTAAAACATATTCTGCAAAGGTCGAAATCCCTCATATAGCCGCGTTTTCTCCCGCAGCGAAAACAGCGCCTTACCACTCTTGACTTGTATTTCGGCGTTTTTAACGCCCTCGCGATAACTGATTTTTTTGCCATAATAATCTATTTTATTGGAAACCCCATAAGTTTCAACAGTTCCAGCGCCTCTTCTTTGGTCTTCGCGTCGGTCACCACCGTCACCCCCAATCCGAACGTGTCCCTTACATCCTGTTCGCTCGTCTCCGGAAAAATAATGTGCTCTTTGAAGCCCATACTTATATTCCCCATATTATCAATCAAATCCGGCTCAAGTCCGCGGAAATCCCGCACTCGCGGAATGGCGACATTGATCAATTTCTCCAAAAAATCATACATTCTCTTGCCGCGAAGAGTCGCCGAATATCCGATTTCCATTCCCTCGCGAAGCTTAAAAGAGGCGATTGATTGTTTTGCCAAGTTTTTCGCCGCCTTCTGCCCGGCAATAGCGTCCATCGCTTTTTCAATGGACTCTTTCTTGTTCGCGTCTTTCAACGATCCCGTCCCCGTGGCGACAACGACTTTGACTATCTTGGGCAAGGAAAACTTGTTTTTGCGGCCGAATTTCTTGCTCATTTCGGGAACGACTTTTTTTTCGTATTTTTCTTTAAGTTTTTGCATGGTCATAAAAAATTGCCTGCCACGGTAGACAGACCTGCCGCAAGCAATGCTTACCCGGCTAACACAAATCATACTAACACTTTCCCCGAATTTTGCAAGCCGTTCACGCGAATTTCTCTTTGTACGCCTTGATGGAGATGTTTACCGCCTCAAGCGCTTCTTTTTTGCCGCTCCAGTTCCCCACCAGGACTTCCTTTTTCTGAAGTTCTTTGTACACCCTGAAAAAATGCTGAATTTCTTCAAGCACATGCGGCTCAACATCGGAAATGTTCCCGATTTCGTTAAACCTCGGGTCGCTGTCCGGAACGGCGAGGATTTTGGCGTCGCCCTCTCCTCCGTCAACCATATCAAGTTTGCCGATCGCCCTTACTTCAACCATACAGCCGGGCACGAATGGTTCGTGGGACAGCACCACCACATCCATGGGATCACCGTCCTCCCAAAGGGTTCTCGGAATAAATCCGTAATTCGCCGGATAGTGCATAGGCGAATAAAGGACCCTGTCAACCTTAATGATGCCTGATTCCTTGTCAAGTTCGTATTTAACGCGCGAAAGTTTCGGGATTTCAATTATCGCGTTGAATTTTTCGCCGCTCCCCGGCTGTAAGTCATGCCACAAATTCATAAGTCTTTTTTTATTTTATTTCAACTTCCTCCATTTCAACTTCCCCGTCTTCGGTCGCCGCAGCCACCGATTCGCCCTCCGCGGACCGGATATCTATTTTCCAGCCCGTGAGTTTCGCCGCCAGCCGGACATTCTGCCCGCTCTTTCCGATCGCCAAAGAAAGCTGGTCCTCGTCAACGGTCACCGCCGCCGCCCTTTCCTCTTCTTTTATCTCCACGTCCAGAACCTTCGCGGGGGAGAGGGAATTGGCGATAAATTCGGAGATATCTTCCGACCACTCTATAATATCAATTTTTTCTCCGCCCAATTCCGCGATAACGGTGTTGATTCTCGTTCCTTTCTGCCCGACGCACGAGCCGACCGGGTCAACGCCGTCCTCGTGGGACACGACGGCGATTTTCGTCCTTCCGCCCGCTTCCCGCGCAATGCTCTTGATTTCCACCGCCCCGCTCGCTATCTCCGGGACCTCCAATTCAAACAGTTTTTCAATGAATTTCGGGTGTGATCTGGACAAATAAAGATTGACTCCGCGGGGCGCCTCCTCAATTGAAAGCAGCAGCGCCCTGACCCGCTCTCCGATGCGGTACCGTTCTCCCCTTATCTGCTCGTCCCTCGGCAAAATGGCGGTCACTCGCCCCAAATCAACGAAAACATTGCTGTTGTCAATACGCTGAACGATGCCGCTTATTATTTCTCCTTGTTTTTCCTTGAACTCGCCGAAAATGGACGCCCTTTCCGCCTCTCTTATTTTTTGAATAATAACCTGCTTCGCCGTTTGGGCGGCAATCCTCCCGTAATCTTTCTTTCCTTCCAGAGGAAAAACGATTTCCTCTCCGGGCTGGATATCCTTCTTGATTTTTCTCGCCTCTTCAATCATTATGTGATGCTCCGGATTGAAGCGGACCTTGCGCTCCTCGCCCTCCTCGGATTCTTCCGGCTTGGAGACTGAATCTCCGCTTGGAGGCTCGGCCTCCAAGTCCTCTTCCGGCTTCAGCATTGATTCGTCAACGGCGATTTTAACCTGGGAAAACTCGGTTTCCCCCGTTTCCATATTGAATTTGGCGCGAATAATCTGCCCCTTCTTGCCGAAATCTTTTTTGTAGGCGGCCGCCAGCGCCATTTCAATCGCCTCAATTATTTTTTCCCTAGGCACGCCCTTCTCTTCTTCCAGCTGCTCAAGGGCGGATTGTAACGCTTTTAAGTCTAACATTTTATTGATTCGTTATTTTTTAATAAAACATCCCCACGCGGGGGACTGTTACCAGTATAAATAATCCACATTCCTTGTCAAGGAAAAATCTGCTATTATGATAAGCAAGAATGAAAGTGGAACCGAAACAATTAAAATTATTTTTACTGGACAGCGGTCTTGTCACCGCCAATGATATCGCCACGGCGGAAGAGAAAGCGAAAAAGGCGGGAAAAGACATCGGAGAAATTTTTGTCAGCGATGGGAAAATAACGGAAAACGAGCTTCAGCATCTGCAGGCGTACATACTCGGAATACCTTTTGTCGACCTCAAAAACAAAAAAATAGAATTCAAAATTTTGAGTATGATTCCGGAGCCGATCGCGAGAAACCACAATATCATCGCCTACAAAAAGGAAGGGGATAATCTGGAGGTCGCGATGCTTAACCCGCAAGACCTTGAAACCATTGATTTCATAAAGAAAAAATCAAACCTGAGAATCCTGCCCCGCCTCACGGACAAAAAATCGCTCAAAAACGCGTTGAACCAGTACCAAAAAAGCCTGCAGGCGGAATTCGGGGACATCATCCAAAAAGAGGCGGAGTCAATTAAGGTGATTTCGGAAAAAGACAAAAGCGGCGATCTGAAAGACCTGAAGAAGCTGGCGGAGGACATTCCGGTCGTGAGAATCGTTGACACGCTTTTGCGGCACGCGATTCTCCAGAGAGCCAGCGACATTCACATTGAACCGATGGAAAACGAGGTTCTCGCCAGATACAGGATTGACGGCATCCTCCACGACGCCATGACGCTCCCGAAAAACGCCGCCGCCGGAATAATCGCCCGAATCAAGGTGCTTTCAAGCTTGAAGCTTGACGAAAAACGCCTCCCCCAAGACGGCAGATTCAAAATTGAAACGGACGAGGAAAAAATTTCTTTCCGCGTGTCAATCCTGCCCGTTTACAATGGAGAAAAGGCCGTTCTCCGTATCCTTCACGAAGGGGCGAAAGGACTTACCCTTGAATGGCTCGGCTTTCAAGGAAAACAAGTTGAGGACCTGCATTACGCCGCCAAGAGGCCGACGGGAATGATTCTCGTAACGGGTCCGACCGGATCCGGAAAAACAACGACGCTCTACACGATTCTTGATATTCTCAACACGCCGGAGGTCAACATCTCCACCATTGAAGACCCGATTGAATACCAGATTCCAAGAATAAACCAGACGCAAGTCCGCCCGGACATAGGATTCACTTTCGCCACGGGCCTTCGCTCTCTTGTCCGGCAGGATCCCGACATAATCATGGTCGGAGAAATTCGCGACAACGAAACCGCGTCGCTGGCGATTAACGCGTCGCTGACCGGACACTTGGTCCTCTCCACCCTTCACACCAATTCCGCCGCCGGCACGGTTCCAAGAATGATTGAAATGAAAGTGGAGCCGTTTCTTCTCGTTTCAACCATAAACATCATCATCGCGCAGCGATTGGTGAGGGTGCTGCGCGACAACAAGGAAAAATATTTTTTGAGCAAAGCGGAATTTGAAAAACTCGCGAAAGTCGTTGATATGGACAGAATGCTTGAGCTTCTGAGGAAAGAAAAGGTTGTCGGAGCGAAAGACGGCTGGAGCAAGGTTCCGTTTTACAGGGCAAAACCGTCAAAAGAATACCCGGAAGGGTACAAGGGCAGGGTCGGAATCCACGAAATCCTGAAAATGTCGGATGCCATAAAAAGCCTCATAATGTCAAACGCGACTTCCGGCGAAATAGAAAAACAGGCGAAAAAAGAGGGTATGATGACAATGTTTGAGGACGGAATAATGAAAACGGTTCAGGGAATTACGAGCATTGAAGAGGTGCTGAGGGTGACGCGGGAATAGGATTGTCTCAGGCGGCTTAAAAAAATGAAATATCAATACTACGCCAAAAATTTATCGGGGGAAGAAATGAAAGGTGAAACGGAGGCGCGCGGCCGCCTTGAATTGGCGCGGGTTTTGCGCCAGAAAGGATACACTCTCGTTTCCTTTAAGGAAAAAAACAAAAAGAATAAATTCTCCTTTTCCGCGCCGTTCTTCGGCGGAGTTCCGGTTGGCGAAAAAATAATGTTCAGCCGCAACCTTTCGGTTATGATTTCCGCCGGTGTCTCTCTCGCCAAGGCGCTCTCAATTCTCGGCAGGCAAACCCAAAACAAGAAATTCAAAGCCGTCCTCGCCGGATTGGAGAATGAAATAAACAAAGGAAACACTCTGAGCGGGAGTATGGAAAAACACCCGATGGTTTTTTCTCCTCTTTTTACCGCCATGGTGAAAGTCGGGGAGGAGACGGGAAAACTGAGCGGATCGCTTGAACTTATCACCGGCCAGCTGGAGCGCGACCACACCCTTCGCAAGAAAATCAAAGGGGCGATGATGTACCCTTCAATTATCGTGATAGCCATGGCGTTGATAGGCATCCTGATGCTTATTTATGTCGTTCCGACCCTTGTTTCAACTTTCAAAGACCTCGGCATTGAACTGCCGTTGAGCACCAGAATCATCATCGCCATGAGCAATTTTTTCGTCAACCAAACCGCCGCCTTCGCCGCGATTGTTATCGCGGCGATTTTTTCCGGGGGGTGGTTTTTCCGGTCGGAAGCCGGCAAAAAACTCTTAAATATTTTCGCCCTTAAATTCCCCTTGTTTTCTCCGCTGGTGAAAAAAATAAATTCGGCGCGGACGGCGCGGACGCTGTCGTCGCTAATCGGATCCGGGGTGGATGTGGTTGAAGCGCTTTCAATCACGAAAAATGTCCTTCAAAACCACAAATACAAAAATGTGTTGGAGCAGGCGAAGGAAGATATCCAGAAAGGGCTGCCTCTGTCGGAGTCGTTCAAAAAAGCGGACAAATTATATCCGATTTTGGTGGGAGAAATGATGGCGGTGGGAGAGGAAACCGGAAAACTGTCCGAAATGCTTTTGCGAATCGCCGTTTTTTACGAAGAGGAGGTTTCCGAAACGACAAAAAATATGTCCACGATAATTGAACCGATTTTGATGGTTTTCATAGGAGCCGCGGTCGGCTTTTTCGCGATCTCAATGATAAAGCCGATGTATTCAATGCTTAACGGGGTCTAGGCGAGGTGTTAATCGCCGATATTGACGCTCCACAAGGTGTTGTCTTTTTTGTCGGTGAAAATGAGATAGTTTCCGTCCGGACCCAAGAAAAGGTTTGTTATGTCGGCGCCGGTGTCGTCCATAATGAGTGTCGTCTCTCCGGTGGATATGTTTTCCTTCCAGAGGGCGTCATTGAAGGAAATCGTTCCTTGATACCACGCGTCAGGGTAATTCGCCGGCGGCAGGGAATCGGGAACGCCGCAATACACCGTTTCCGAATCGCCGCTCCAAACGCATTTTTCCGGAAGGGTTTTTAAGGGAAAATCGGTCGCGCCGGCGGTTTCTCTGTCCAGAATTTTCACGATAAGCCCTTTTTTCGCGCTTTGGCTGTAAAGCACCGTTTTTCCGTCCGGAGAAACGGACGCGTCCAGCCCTTTAGCGCCACCGATAATTTTTTTCAGTTTTCCGGTCTTCGGACTGAGAAAATACAGGTATCCCTCCGCGAAGGCGGACGGTTTCGTGAGCAACGAAATTATGTTGGCGGACGGCCACCCGGCGGTGAATTCTCCGAACGGCGTTGAAAAGATGACATCCTTGTTTTTGTTTTCAAAGTCCGCGACCACTCCGACAGTCGCGCCGTTTTTTTCGTTCAGATAAAATATCTCGTCTCCTTCGGGAGAAACGGCGGCGGAAGTCGCTGTTTCCGGAAGAAAAACCCCTTCAAGGGAATTGGAAACGGCGTTGATGGCGGCGGAAAAAATTTTCGCCGAAGGGACGGCGCCCTCGTCTTCAAGATACCTGACCACGACCTTATCTCCGATCGGGGACCACAAAGATTCAAACACTTTCAAAATGGTCGTGTTCGTGACGCGCTCGCGGTTTTTTCCGGTCGGACCGACTTCATAGATATGCCCCGTTGATTTCTCAATGTATCGGATGGTGGAGGTTGATTCGCTTTTGAAAACACCCGCTCCGGCGACGGCATCCGAAACGATTTGGGTAAAGTCAGCCGCCTCTCCGGATGCCTCAAGCGGCAAGCCCTCCGCCCCCGGCAGTCCGTTTATGTCCCTTTCTCCGCCAACCGGAAAAGATCCTCCGCCGTTGTCCGCCGTTCCCTCGCTTGGCGCGCCCGGCAGAAACAGCAAAATCGCGCCTATCGCCAAGATTAGGACTATCGCCACCGATAAAATTATAATTGTTTTATTGTTCATAACTGTTTACGGTGTTGGAACGCCGCTGACTTCACAGCATGTCTTTATGCTTCCGCAATCCAACTGACCTACATCCACCCGCCCATTCGGGCAGGTAGAATAGCATGCCCTTAAAATAACGCCGTTGTCGGTGTACATGGACTCGCATTTCGTGGATGTCGGCGGCGGCACATACGGTGTACCGTCCCCGTCGCCGCTTACGACATCCTTAACCTCAATATTCGGTATGGTTAATCCCGTCCTTATCAAATCCGGATTGATTGTTTCAAGGATAAGGACCGAGCTCACGGCGAGAAGCAAACCCCAGAGCGCCATTTCAATCATCCCCCTCCCCTTCGTTTGAGAGGATTCGCTCGCCCCGCCGACGATAATGTGCATGGCGCCGATGACTATCTGCATCACCGCCAGAAACGCCGCCGCCGCCAGCGCGAACCTGAAAAGCCATGTTATGTATGTCGCCAAAAGATCGCCGTTGACTTCCCTTCCGAGCCCCGGAAGCGGCTCCAAAAAGGTGTAGGCGGAAACCGCCACGGGCAAAACCGCCAAAGAGATTGCCGTGATTATTTTTATTATTTTAGCGCGCGTGTTTTTCATATTCCAAAATTAATTTTAAACCCTTCGGAAGCGAATTGCAAAACATTGACGGGATTGTTAACCGTCAAATCCACCCGGGCGGACCCGGAAACATCCGGCTTTAACCGAAAATCAACAATGCTCGGAACCGGACCCGGGCGTATCGCCTTGCCGTTCATCTTCCATCTGTATAAAAGTTTTCCCAGCGCCCCCCTCGCGAAGAAAAACGGTTCCGCTCTTACGCTGATTTCCTCGCCGTTCAAATTCAGTTCCCGGCCGACGGTCTTGTTGTAAAAGACGCCCTTCATCGGATCGGTTTTGTAAAATAAAATCTCGGGCGCGTAATCGTCCGCGGAAACCGTAACGCTTCTTTCAAAAACGACTGAGTTGCTTCTGTTTGAGGCGCGAACGGTAATGGTATAATCCCCGTTGTCCTTAATTTTGAAAATGAAATGCTGTTTTCCGGCGCCGGAGGCGTTTTTGTTTATCTTAAAATTCAGATACCAGCTGTAAACCAAATCGGAGGCGGAAATTGTTTTTCCTCCGGAAAAAAGGAACGGAACGGCTGTCGCCTTAACGTACGACTGCACCGAAGGAAGCGCTTTTCCTTTGTACGGAACGGGGGTGGAGGTCATCGCCTCCCACAAAATATCCATATCGTTCCCGACGAGAGTCACCGCCCTTGACGACCGCGCGCCGTCGGCGGTGACGACATAAGCGGCGACGCGCCTTTTCTTTCCGAGATTCGGGCTTTCAAAACTGACGCTCTTTTCTCCGACTCCGTCCGCGGCTTTTTTCCCGTCAATTCTCCAGACAATCGCCGCCCTGTCGGCGTCAAAGGAGTAAGTTTTTATCTTGGCGACAACCTTCGTTCCGGGCTCCGGATTGTTCGGGAAAAAGGCGATGGAAAAATCTCCGCCAACCGCGCCGGCGCCTCTTCCGGACAAAACGAAAACGCCCAGCCCAGCCATTAAAAACAAAATTTTCACGCCTTTTTTAATCATATTTTCTTGCTCATATTATACCACCTTTGCAAACTTGCCTCAATCAAGCGATTCCTTTTGCCATCATTACCGAAGCATGTTTCTTTAAAAATTCGCTGTTTTCCATTTTTTTCATCACCAGCAGACTGACCGGATATGTCGGCAGAATATTCAAAAAAGGTATTGACTCAATTGCCACGGAAACAATCCATAGCGCCAATTTCCTGCTGCTTGGTTTGACTCCCTGTCCGTAAAGATAGAATGCGATAATAAATGTTATCGCCAAACCGGTAATCAAAGTCAGTAAACTTAAAAACAAAGTGAAATTTAAAAAAACATCCAAAATTTCATTTGCCAGAGAAAGCGAAAATATCATCCAAAACCCGGCTCCGGAAAGTTTTTTTGGGGGTTCCGTCAAATTTGGGTCTTTTCTCTTTTTGTAATATCGCGCCGCTTTTTCACCCGCTTCGCTTATTTTTCCGGACACTCTTCTTTTTACTTCCCTGCTGGCGACTCTACCCACCCCTCCGGTGGCGGCGGAGGCGGCGATACGGCTGCCGCTCATAAACAATTCCTTTTTTGACCTGCTTTTGAACCGCGCGCGGTTCAAGTTCGCCAGCCGTTCCTCTTCAATTGTGGTTGCCTTGTTATTCATTGCTTTGTTCAAATTCCTCTTTCGCTTTTTTGATTGACAAAAGCTGCGCCGGATCGGAGGTTATTATCTGATCCTCCGTGTACGAAGCCAGCACCTTTATCGCCACATGCTTCATTCCGGCGAAGAAAATCCCCTCTCCGACATCGGATTCCAAAAGCAAAA
>JAADHB010000036.1 GCA_013152035.1 bacterium | reverse complement strand
TCTATAAATTCGCCAATCTCCCCTTCCAGCACCGACTCCACATCGCTCGTCTCAACGCCCGTCCTGTGGTCCTTCACCATCTTATACGGATGAAAAACATACGATCTTATCTGATGCCCCCATTCCGCCGAAGCCGTTTTGCTTATTTTCATTGACTCCTCCTTCTCCTTTTGCTTCTCAATCATTTTTTTGTAAATCCTGGCTTTCAGAAGCTCCATCGCCCTTTCCTTATTCTGCAGCTGAGACCTTTCGGAGTCAACATGCACGGCGATACCGGTCGGCAAGTGGACAATCCTCACCGCTGTTTCCCTCTTGTTCACGTTTTGCCCGCCCGGACCGGAAGAGCGGCTGTATTCCATTCTCAAATCTTTTTCGGGAATTTCAATTTCCTTTTCCTCAACGAAGACCGGAACGACTTCGAGCATCACGAAAGAAGTATGGCGCAATTTTTTTGAAGAAAAAGGCGATATTCTCACGAGCCGGTGCACTCCAGATTCATTTTTAAGCGCCCCGTAAGCGCCCTTTCCCAGCACCTCAAATGTGATGTTCTTGTATCCCCCGGACGCCGGCGCTTTATGCTCGTGCAGGATTTTTATTCCCCATCCTTTCTTCTCCGCGAATTTTGAATACATTTCAAAAAGGATACGCGCCCAGTCCTCCGCGTCATCTCCTCCGGCTCCGGCAAAAAGGGTCAGCACCGCGTCGCCCTTGTCGTATTTATGCCTGGCTTTTTGCTTCTCTTTTAAGGCGCTGATTTCCTTCAAGACACTTTTCGCTTTCTCTTTGTCCTCCCAAAAATCCGGTTTTTGCATTTCGCTTTCAAGCTCCCGCAGCCTTTCTCCGGCTTCATTCGTCATACGGATATTATAGAGAAAAAGCGTAAATCTTGCAATTGCGCCAAAAATAAATACAATGGTAAGGAGTAAGCCCGAGTAGCTCAGAGGCAGAGCAACTCCATGGTAAGGAGTAGGCCGGAGGTTCAATTCCTCTCTCGGGCTCAGACAAGCCACCTTAGCTCAGCGGCAGAGCAACGCATTCGTAACGCGTAGGTCCCCGGTTCAAGTCCGGGAGGTGGCTCAAAATAAGCCGTCCGCATTGCATATTTTTGAAAACTATGTAAAAATAACACCATAGCGGGGTAGACCAGTAGTAGGTCGGGAGGCTCATAACCTCCAGGCGATGGTGCAATTCCATCCCCCGCAACAATACAAACATTAAAACCGCCACTGTGGCGGTTTTAATGTTTTTCGTATGTCCGCGCAACCGACGGGGCTCCCCTTCGGGCCGGGGTTTACCGACCGCTGTCGCGGCGTCGCCAAACCCTTCGAGTCCCTAAACAAGCAAAGCAGTTTACTTGTTTCTTCTGCTGCGCAGCCGACGGGACTCGAACCCGCAACCTCCCGCGTGACAGGCGGGTGCTCTAACCAGTTGAGCTACAGCTGCATTATGCCGACGGCAGGGATCGAACCTGCGACCTGACGCTTATGAAACGTCCGCTCCACCACTGAGCTACGTCGGCATTTGTTTCTTCAACGCCTCAATAAAACCTAAAACTTTATATTTTAAATTCGCGCTATTTCGCGCGCCCAGCGCCAAAACCCCAAAGTAGGAATCGTAATTTTCATAAACTTTCTTCTGTTTCATTTTCAGAAAAATAATATTGCCGAATTGTTTCTCGGGAATTTTTAACAAAGATGACCAAAATCTCAAAACTTTCCCCGCCCGCGGCTTATGCATTTCGTTTATAAAAATCCGCGGCATAAATTCTTCTTTCTTGACTTTCATTATTTCTTGAAGCCATTTGAACATAAACAATATCATTTCGGGATCCGAATTTACAAAGGTAAACTTGTTGTTTTTACTGCCTTCGCCCCAGTATAACGCGATACCGGCAATAAGGAAATCGCGTTTGGAAAGTTTCCCTATCTCCTTTTTGGCGGATTGCCGATACAAGGCAATAGCTTCTTCCTTCTTTCGGCGATTCATCTCGGCGCCCATCATTCTTCCTTTATGCCCGGCTTTGATCGCGTTTTTCATTAAACGCTCACTCTGCACTTTTGTAAGTTTCAAGTCTCTGCACCAAACACTCGCCGAAGATTTTGAAACACCCAATTTCTCCGCTATGAAATTAATGCTTCGCCCTTTTCTTCTCAACTCGCGCGCCTCAAGGCGTTTTTCAAACTTAGCCATAATGTTATATATTATACTGTATCAGTCGTTCTGTTTTTAATGTTCCTGTGGAAAACTCGCTCCACCCTCCATCATTCCGCTTTCAGTATAGATTAAATTTAGATATATTTCAACTCCTTCAACGCCTTTTCATATTTCTCAATCGCGGCTTTCGCGTCGTCTCTCGTGAACTCAACTTTGCCAGGCTCGTGAACAAGGCGGTTTCTTATTTTGTGCGCCTCCCAAACATTTTGGAGATTGTCAAAATCGCTCGGCTCAATCGCTTTCAGCCGTTCCCCCAAATTCTCTCCCCCGTAACCAACTTTTTTCAAGATGTCGTCCATAAGCGAGTCCGCCTCAATGACCGCCATCTTCCACTCAACGGGATTATCGGCGTCAAGGTGGCGCTTAATTTCGTCCCACCTCTCGGAGCGGTTCTCCGGCAACCCCTCCTCCGACAAGAAATCCATATAATAAGAAAGCTTCTTTTTTCGCAATTGCAGTATTTTGTAAAGAGTGAAAACTATGCCCGAGAAAAACAGGGCGGACAAAACAATTGAAACAAATTTAAGATTGTAGCGCGCGAGCCATTCCAAAAATCGCGATATCATTTCCGGTATCGCTCCGAGCAGTTCAAAAAACTTGTTAAACCACCATTCAAGATTAAGATATTCCGGTTGCGGTAATTTTGCCATAATTTTACGGTTGCAATTGCTTCCCTATTTTAAATAAAATGTCCTCCATAAACCACGGCGCGATAAGCTGGATTCCTATCGGAAGTCCGTCTTTGCCTTCCGGCGCGGGGACGGAAATCGCCGGAACCCCCGCCAGATTCGCCGAAACGGTAAAAATGTCCGAGAGGTACATCTGAAGCGGGTCCGCCGTTTTTTCCCCGAATTTGAACGCCGGGGTCGGCGCGGTGGGCGTAATTATCGCGTCAATTCGCCCCGGCGAATCAAAAACTCTTTCAAAATCTTTTCTTATCAACGCCCTGACCTTCTGCGCTCTGCCGTAATAGGCGTCGTAATAACCCGCGGACAAAACATAAGTCCCAAGCATTATTCTCCGCTTCGCTTCCCTGCCGAACCCTCCGGCGCGGGTTGCCATATAATCCCCCAGAAGGTCGTCTCCCTGTTTGGAAAACCCGTATTTGACCCCGTCAAAACGCGCAAGATTGGAGGACACTTCCGCCGGCATAATTATGTAATAACAGGAAAGGGAATACCGGAGGTTGGGCAAATCAATTTCCTCTACTTCGTGTCCGAGCCCCCGCAGTTTTTCAACGGACTCGTCCAGCGCCTCGTTGACTTCTTCGCTAACTCCGCTTCTGTCGTATTTCAGGACGCCGATTTTGAGTTTTGAATTTTGAGATTGTTTCGGATTTCGGATTTCGGATTTCGGATTTTTTGACTCCAAGGAGGTGGAGTCAAATTTGTCTTTGCCTTTTATAACATTAAAAACAGTCTCCGCGTCCTCAACCGTTTTCGTTATCGGTCCGATTTGGTCCAAAGAGGAAGCCATCGCGATCAAGCCGCGCCGCGAAACGGCACCGTAGGTCGGCTTTAACCCCACGACCCCGCAAAATCCCGCCGGCTGGCGGATTGATCCTCCGGTATCCGAGCCGAGCGCCGCAAGGGCGCCGTCCATCGCCACGGCGGCGGCGGAGCCGCCCGAAGACCCTCCGGGAACCCTTTCCGTATCGCGGGGGTTTTTGGTGGGGCCGAACGCGGAATTTTCGGTGGAGGAGCCCATGGCGAATTCGTCCATATTCGTCCTTCCGAGAAAAACCGCCCCGGCGGCGCGGAGTTTTTCAATGACCGCGGCGTCATAGGCGGCGGTGTAATTTTCCAAAATTTTCGAGCCGGCGGAGCAAGTTTTGCCCTTTATCAAAATGTTGTCCTTTATCGCGAAAGGAACTCCAGCCAGTTCTCCGGCGTCGCCTCCCTCGGCGACTTTCCGGTCAATTTCCTCAGCTCGCGCGAGCGCGTCATCAAAGGTTTCCAGATAAGCGTTTATCTCCCCGTTTTTGCCCCCGACGGCATTCAGGTATCGGGCGGCAATTTCCTTGGCGCTGATTTCGCCGCTTTTAACCGCCTCCGCCGTTTCTTTGATTGTAAGATTTTTTTTCACTTATTTCAGTATGTGTTTAACTTTAATATATCCGTTTTCAACCTCCGGCGCGTTTTTCAGTAAATCCTCCGAAAACTCGCCCGCTTCGTGGCTTTCATCGTCTTCCCTCAATACATTCTCAATCCCCGCCGCGTTTCCGGTTTCCTCCTCAACGCCGCTTACATCCGCCTCCTTTAATTCGGAAATGTAATCCAAAATCTCCCCGAATTCTTTTTGGAGTTTTTCTTTTTCTTCGGATTCCAATTTTATCCTCGCCAGCAAAGCCAGCTTCTCAATATCCACCATTAACTTAAATTATATACCAAATGTGCTAAAATTCCAGTATGCGGGAACATCTCAAAGAAATCGCGAATTACGCTCTCTGGATAACAATAAGTGTTTTTACGGGAGTTTTTTTGATGTCTTCGTCAATAAAAGTTGTCGGCTACGCTTACGAAAAAACTCCGGCGAGTCCCGCGCTTATGGGGGCGAGCGCCATCAGTGGCGCGGCAAGCGTTAAAACTCGCGAAGCTCGGAAACCGCCTCCGCCAATGAAAAACCCAAATGCCGCGAGCAGACAAAAGGCGATGGTGGCGAAAAAAGACAAAAACATTACGCTCCTTTTTGTCGGGGATATGATGCTTGACCGCGGAGTGAAGGAATCGGTAATGAGAAACGCCGGCGGAGATTTTAATTTCCTGTTCAAAAAAATAAAGTCCGCCGTGCAAGGGGCGGATATCGCTTTCGGAAATCTTGAGGGTCCCGTTTCGGGCAAGGGCAGAGACACCGGAAAGTTGTATTCGTTCAGAATGCCGCCGGAAGCGCTGGACGCGATAAAAGGAGCCGGATTTGACGCTTTATCGCTCGCGAACAACCACACGGGAGATTGGGGCAGGACGGCTTTCGAAAACACTCTCCTGCGGCTGAAAACTTCCGGCATTGTCCCGGTTGGCGGAGGATACAACGCGAACGACGCCTCCGGAACGAAAATCATCGCGAGAAAAGGGGTCAGATTTTCCTTTTTGGGGTTCAGCGCCGTGGGTCCGAATTGGCTCAGGGCGTCCAAAAACAATTCCGGAATTTTAATTGTTGACGGCAATTTCGCGGACACAATCAAGGAGGCGGCGAAAAAAACGGATGTCTTGATTGTTTCAATTCATTTCGGGGAAGAATATCAAAACCGGTCAAACGAGAGGCAGCGGGCGATCGCGCGGACGGCGATTGACAATGGGGCGCGAATCGTCGTCGGGCATCACCCTCATGTCACGCAGGAAGTGGAAAAATACAAAGGCGGAATAATCGCCTACAGTTTGGGCAACTTCATATTTGACCAGAGTTTTTCAAAAGAGACGATGGAGGGATTGATGCTTGAGGTGGAAATCTCGCCAAACGGTAAAATAAAATCATTCAAAAAACGAACGGCAGAACTAAACAAATTTTTTCAACCGGAATTGAGATAACCCCAACTCCCCAAGGTCTTACCTTGGGGTTCCCAAGGTAAGACCTTGGGGACGGACTACGCCGAGGCGAGCGATTCTCTGACGATTTTACTGACAAGCGCGCCGTCCGCCCTGCCCTTTGTTTGCGGAGACAGAATCGCCATCACTTTGCCGATATTTTTCGGGTCGGACGCTCCTGATTGCCGTATCGCGTCCCCAACTAACTTCTTGATTTCCTCCTCAGGCATCTGCTCCGAAAGATAAGCTGACAAAATTTCAAACTCTTTCTTTTCGTTTTCCGCCATTTCCGCTCTGCCGCCCTTTTCAAACGCCTCCATCGCGTCCTTCCTTTTTTTCGCCTCTTTGGAAATGACTCCGATTATTTCATCGTCATCCAGCTCCTTCCGCTTTTCAATCTCGGCGTTTTTAATCCCCGCCTGAAGCATCTTCAAAACCGAGGACCTTATTTCATCCCTCGCCTTAAACGCCTTTATAAATTCCCCTTGTATTTGCTCTTTTAAATTCATATTCACATTTTAACACAAAACTTAAATTCAGGAAATAATCGCAGTATATTAATGCCTTTACCTTACCAATAATTCGCAAAGCATACAACTTGCCGAGACGGAATAAGATGTGGAACGCCGCCAGTAACCCCCTTATCGCTGTCGTCACCCTCAAAACCGTCGTCCGAAATGGCGATAATGGGGTTGTTTAGATATCCACACAAGGGATTGTTGGTATTATATGAAGGCGGTGGTATAATGAAAGGACGATTTATCAACTTGAGGTCGCCAGTCGTTTATTTATTAAAGTTTTATAATAAGAAAAAATATGAATATGAAAAACTTAAGATTTTTTATTGTTTTGGTTTCGTTGCTCGCGTTGCCTTCGGCAATGTTCGCCGCCACCAACGATTTTACCGCCAGCAGCAATGTAACCGTTTCCAATGTGACTTTCGGTTCAACCGTCGCGGATATGCTTATCCTTAGCGGATCCACGGCCGAAAGCTGGCTGTTCAGCAGCGGAACTTTCAGTGTTACAAATCCCGGAACTTTCAAGGTCGGGTCATCCGACAGTAGTGTTAAATCCATACAAGTCAGCCAAAGCGGAAGCGTACTTGTTTGTTCCGAAAATACGACTCCGGGAACAAGTTACGCCACGCTGCCGACTTCATCGGGAACCTACACGGTGGCGCCCTCCGCGACCTCCGACTGCACGAATCTTTGCACCACGCTGGCAAACACCGCGACCTATAACTCATACCCGACTTGCGGCGCCGCCACTTGTAACGAAGGATACTGGCTGTCCGGCTCGGGCGCGAACGCCACTTGCGAAAGGATTGTCGGAGCGGGGGTTTTTACCGGCACTGTTCCCAATCTGCCCAAGCCGAGACAGCAGATAGTTTACCCGGACGGCACGATAGTTTATCTTGATGAAAACGCGAGTCCGGACACAAGTACGAAAACGGACACCATGGGTGAGGCAAGAAAAGAAATCGCCGCGGCAAAAAAAGAAACAGGTCAAGCGAACCTGGGCGCTTCGTTTATATTTACGAAAGCTTTGTGGAAGGGGATGAAAAACAATGATGTCAAAAAACTTCAAGAACTGCTCGCCTCCGATTCCTCCATTTATCCGGAAGGGATAACAACGGGATACTTCGGACGGCTGACCGAAAAAGCCGTGCAAAGGTTTCAGGAAAAATACGGTATCGTATCTTCCGGAACGCCCGACACCACGGGGTACGGATTGGTTGGACCAAAAACAATGGCAAAATTGAATGAAATTTTTGGAGGAATGACGGCATCCGCCACTCCGGCAAAAACGGCGGCTGAGTTACAGCAACCGAACCCGGCAAAGATCGCGACTGGAATTTTTATTACTCCGCTGTTTAAGGGAATGTCCCACCCGAATGTTAAACGGCTGCAGAGACTGCTTAACTCAAAACCGGATACGCGACTGGCATCAAGCGGCGTGGGCGCGCCCGGAAATGAAACTAACTATTTTGGTTCTCTTACCGAGAAAGCCGTTCAAAAGTTTCAGGAAAAATACGGTATCGCCGGACCCGGCAATCCGGGCTACGGCTATGTCGGACCAATGACAAGGGAGAAACTCAATGAGATTTTCGGACCGTTGGTGAGATAGCCACTCTACTTCCCCCACCTCACGGAACGGACAAATACCGGTTTTACGCCGGTATTTTTGTTTTGTGCGAACAGCGGGAATCGAACCCGCGCCCTCTGCTTGGGAAGCAGAAATTCTACCACTAGACTATGTTCGCAGAGTTTGATACTCGCTAGAATATATTTTCCAGTGCCTGCCAAACCCTTGGGAAAAAGCCCGGCGGGTTCGCTTCCGGGGTTTTTTCTTTCGGTTTGCCGTCTTTGTCCGCGATTATCAGCACTTTTTCGTCCGGTTTTCGCAGGTTGAATTTCTTCCGCAGCTCCTCCTCCCGCCCGAAACCGCTCCGCAAACGATTAAGCTCTTTTTCAAGTTCTGATTTTCTTTCTTTCAGCCGCTCTATTTTAACTTTCACCTCATCGCTTTTTGAGGACGCCATTTTGCTTTTCCTGTAAACCCCCGCGGCGGAAACAAGCAGAAAAACGAATAGCAGCGCGAGGAGTGTAAGAGTAAAAGGCGAAAACAACGCCCCTCTTATTTTCCGCTTTTTTTGAAATTCCTTCATAAGATTAAACGGTTGTCTTGTTTAGTAAATAAGCGGCGTGATCAAGAAAAGCACCATTCCGACGGTTGCCAATATACTAATCGCTATCCAGATTATTTGATGTTTTCTTTTTTGTCTTTTGGTTTTCATATTGATTGTTTTTATTTAACTGTTAATTGCTTTGTATCATCCTCACGAACACATCGTGGGGAATGTTGACCTTTCCCATTTCCTTAAGGCGTTTCTTGCCTTTTTTCTGCTTTTGCCACAATTTCATTTTTCTGCTTCTGTCCCCTCCGTACAAATGCCCGGTGACATTTTTCTTTAAAGCGGGAAGCGCGCGCGAGGCGAGTATCCTGCCAAGGCCTCTTACTTGAATTTTAATGGAAAAAAGCGCTCGTGGCAAGATTTTTTTCAATTTCTCCGCCAAATCATCCGCCTCCCTTTGTATTTTCGCGCTGCTGACAATCCGGGAAAAGGCGGGGACGACATCCTCCGCCACGAGCACATCGAGGCGCGTGATGGATCCGGGGAGGGCTTCCCTCATCTCCGCGATTTTGTAATTCAAAGACGCGTATCCGGCGGTAACACTTTTCAGCTCATCAAAAAAATTCCTCATCAACTCCCTCAACGGCATTTTCACGTTCAAAATTACGCGATTGCCGCTCTCCGGAGCTTGCCCGTTTTTCCCTCCTCCGAACTGCTCCGTCTCCCCGATCTCGGCTTCATGCTCGTGCAAAATCTGCATGATGGAGCCGAACATATCCGGCGGAGCTATAATCCGCATATCCACCCACGGCTCAAAGATTTTTTTTATCAAATGGTCGTCCGGAAAATGAACGGGTGAATAAATCTCCTTTTCTCCTCCGTCAATAAATTGAACCTTGTAGGTGATTGTCGGCGAGGCGATGACTATGTCCAACCCGAACTCGCGGCGCAATCGTTCAGTCACGATTTCCAAATGGAGCATTCCCAGAAAACCGCAGCGGAATCCCCTACCCAAAGATCCGCTTGATTCCTCCTCGTAAGCGAGGGAGCTGTCCGAAAGGCGGAGACGGTCCAGCGCCTGCCGAAGATCGTCAAATTTGTCTTGCGACTCGGGATAAACACTCGCCCACACGACGGGCTTCGGCTGGAGATAGCCGGCGAGGGGCGGAAGCGGGTTTTCGGCGGAAACAACGGAGTCGCCCACCGTCGCCACGCTCGGCTCCTTGATGTTCGTCACGATGTAGCCGATTTCCCCGGCGTTCAAAACGGAAGACGGAACTCTGTTCGGGGAAAAAACTCCGACCTCGCCGACGGTGAATTTCTCGCCGGTCTGGGACAGAGCAAGTTTATCTCCTTTTTTTATTTGGCCGTCAACGACCCTGACGAAAATTATTACCCCTTGGTGGTTTGAATATTCAAAATCAAAAATCAACGCGCGCGGCTTGTCCGGAAACTCACGCTTCGGGGGCGGAACGACTCTGATTATTTCTTCAAGAAGCTCGCCGACGCCCTCGCCGGTTTTCGCGGAAACTCTGAGAATCTTCAGATTCGCCCCATAACCGAGCAAGCGCCTTATCTCCTCTTCAGTTTCTTCAATTCTGGCGGAAGCCAAATCAATTTTATTGAGAACCGGAATAATCACCAGACCCGCCTCCTTCGCTATTTCAACATTCGCGATAGTCTGCGCCTGCACGCCCTGCGCCGCGTCCACGAGCAAAACGGCGCCTTCAACTGCTTTCAAGGCGCGCGAAACCTCGTAAGAAAAATCAATATGCCCCGGAGTATCAATTAAATTCAATTGGTAGTTTTGAGTTTTGAGTTTTGAGATTTGAGATTGAGGATGCCACAGCATCCGAACGGGCTGCATTTTTATGGTGATGCCCCGCTCCCGCTCCAATTCCATTTGGTCCAAAACCTGCTCTTTCATTTTTCTCTTCTCAACAGTGCCGGTCAACTCCAAAAGCCGGTCAGCCAAAGTTGACTTGCCGTGGTCAATGTGGGCAATAATTGAGAAGTTTCTTATATTTTCCATAGCTGTTATTTCTTCACGAAAACAGTCTGAGTGGGGTAGGCGAACTCTATCCCCTCTTTTTCAAACGCTTCCTTGAGCGCGAAATTGATTGATTGCTGGGTGTTCATATAGTCGTTATAGTCCGGACTGGAAACATAATAAACAACTTCAAAATTCAAACTAAAGTCGCCAAATTCTTTGAAATGAACCCTGTCCAATTCCGCCAATTCTTCTCCGCCAATAATTTCTTTTACCATTTCCGGAACTTTTTTCAATTTTTCGTTCGGTGTTTCGTAGAGCACGCCGAACGAAAAGGCGATTCTCCTCTTTTCCATCTTCTTGTAATTATTGACGCGCGCGTCGGTAAGCTCCCTGTTGGACACAACCAGTTCCTGCCCCTGAAGCGTCCTTATTCTTGTTGACTTGATGCCTATTCTCTCCACCACGCCCATATCTCCTCCGACGATAATAAAATCTCCGACTTGAAAGGGCTTGTCAAAGAGGATTGAAAATGAGCTGAAGATGTCCCCCAAAACATTCTGCAAGGCGAACGCGACGGCAATGCCGCCGATGCCCAGTCCGGCGATGAGGGAGGTGATGTCTATTCCCCAGTTGGAAAGCACAACCAGGGCGGCCAGCAGCCAAAGCAGGAATTTCAGCACGGAGCTGATGCTTTTCACCGCCGCCTTGTTTTTCGCCTCGTCCCCCTGTATTCTTCTCCCGACCAGTTTTTGCGTCCAGTAATCAATAAAAACCTGCAGCGCCCTGACCGCTTGAAGAACAATCGCCAAAATAAATACGCCGTCCACAATCTTTTCCGCGACGGCGGGCATTTTTAAAAACTTCAGCGAAGCGTAAACGGAAATGATAAGATAAAATGGAGGAGTTATGTCGTGGATAATTTTTATCAGGACATCATCCAAGTCGGTTTTTGTTTTTTCCGCCGCTTTCTTGAGCCGGCTCAAAATGACCTCCCGAAAAATTTTCAAGACAATCAAGGCGCCAACCAAAACAGCCAACGCGATTAAATAATCCCCGCCCGAGTTTCCCAAAATCTTGAACTGCAGCATATTTTGTAAATTCATAATGCTTCCACTATACCAAAAATTGTTTCAAAAATCAAAAGATATTTTCTTTACCTTCCCTTGAAAATGTCATACAATGGCGTTATGTTCGGTTTCCGGAAGGCGGAGCCGGAAAAACAGCAACGATTATCAATATCATTCAATTATTATGAAAAACAAAGCAATTATCGCGGTTTTTGCCGTATCAGCCCTTGTCGCCGGGGGTGTTTATTTATTGGGACAAAATAGCGGAGAAATCGCTGAAAATGGCGAGGGAGCGCGGAACACCGGGTTTGGAGCGGGGCAAAAGGCGATTATTTACAAATCGCCGACCTGCGGATGCTGCGTCGGATACGCCGAGGAGCTTGAAAAGCGCGGGTTTGAAGTTGAAGTTGCCATGACTGAGGATATGGACGCGATAAAAGATAAATACGGCGTCACGCCTGACAAACAAAGTTGCCACACGATTGCCGTTGGTGATTATTTTATTGAGGGGCATGTTCCCATGGAAGCGGTTGAAAAACTGTTGAAAGAAAAACCGAGCATTGACGGCATAGGGTTGCCGAGGATGCCGTCCGGAACCCCGGGGATGCCAGGGCCGAAACGCGCGCCTTACGAAGTGTACCAATTAAAGGGCGGGGTGTTTAGCGAATTTTTAACAATCTAAAAAAATAAAAAAATGATTTCAACAACAAAAAACAAATTTCTTTTCCCGCTGGCTATTGTTCTCGCGGCGGCGGTCGGCGTTGCCGGGAGCGCCTTTTTCTTGATGCCGAGAATGGAGATGAATCACGGCGCGGAACGAAACAAGGAAATCATCGCGGCGAGCCGGGACGGAATCAAAGACTTGCTGGCGCAAGGAAGGTATAAATGCTGTTTGGACAAGCCGTGTTCTTATTGTTTCGCGGACCCGGAACACCAAGACAGGGAACTTGTGTGCGACTGCCTTGAAGACATAATGAACGGCAAGCATCCTTGCGGAGAATGCATCGGCGAGATTCTTGAAGGGAACGGCAACCCGCTTATTTCGGAGTATTTCGCGTCATCCATCGCGGAAAAAGTTGGAGAATCGCACCTTCAAACACTTAAACAGATCATTGCCGAAAAATACGGCATGCCTGCTGAAAAGCAATTCTAATTCGCTAAGACACCTAATTCAATACTTTTGTTCCGTCTCAACGCCGGAGTTTTGTGCGCGTGGTAGGAATCGAATGCTAAAGCACTGCTGTTTGCAACCAATCGCTTCACTCTTGGGCAAACAGGGAGCCTACGACACCTAATTCAATACTTTTATTCGTCTCAACGCCGGAGCTTTGTGCGCGTGGTAGGAATCGAACCTACGACCTCTATCTTATCAGGATAGCGTTCTGCCATTGAACTACACGCGCCATCAGGTTCCATCATACCAAAAAACCGCCATTTTGCAAACAAAAACTTCCCAAGGTCTTACCTTGGGAAGTTTTTGTGAGTAATTTTCTTTCTTCTGTTCCGTTCCCCCCGTTAACCGTACGGGAGCGAGGGACCGAGATTTTAGGCTCATCGATCAACACCTATATTCGCCCGAAGGCGAACCGACCTACTACCCCTTCGCCGAAGCGAAGAGAAAATAGTTGAATGTTATCCACGACCAGGTTCCCCTAGCCGTGCCTTGTTACGACTTCGTCCCTGTCACCGAACTTAGCTTAGGCCTCCGTAAAACGGAAGACTTCGGCTACTCCCGGCTTCCTTGACGTGACGGGCGGTGAGTACAAGACTTGGGAACGTATTCACCGCGGTATAGCTGACCCGCGATTACTAGCGATTCCAACTTCATGAGGTCGAGTTGCAGACCTCAATCCGAACTGGGGCGCGCTTTGATGGGATTAGCTCCGGATTACTCCTTCGCGGCCCTTTGTACGCGCCATTGTATCATGTGTGTAGCCCAGGGCGTCAAAGGGACATGCTGACTTGGCGTCATCCTCTCCTTCCTCCCCGTATACCGAGGCAGTCTCGCCTGACACTTGTAACAGACAACGAGGGTTGCGTTCGTTACCCCACTTAAGGGAACAATTCAAATCACGAACTGACGACAGCCATGCATCACCTGCCCAGCCGTCCTTGTGAGA
>JAADHB010000038.1 GCA_013152035.1 bacterium | reverse complement strand
TCAACCAGGCGGGAGTTATTCCCATTATTTTCGCCCTTTCCATTCTCCTTTTTCCGCAGATGATCGCCAATGTTTTGGCGGGATCGCAGTCGGGAGTCGCGCAATTCCTCGTTAAATTCCTCAGCGTTTTCGTGAATAATCTTTGGATTTACGGTTCGTTTTATTTCCTGCTCGTTTTTCTCTTTACGTATTTTTACACCGCCGTCACTTTTGACCCGGAGGCGATTTCAACTAACTTGCAGAAGAGCGGGGCGTTCGTTCCTGGGATAAGGCCGGGGAGGCCAACCGCGGCGCATATCGGAAAAATACTGAACAGAATCACCATGGTGGGCGCCTTATTCTTGGGAGCCATCGCGGTTTTGCCGCTCGGAATGCAGGCGATTACGGGAATGGCGTCTTTGGCAATCGGCGGAACCGCTCTCCTGATCGCGGTTTCGGTTGTCCTTGAAACGGTTAAGCAAATTGAGTCACAGGTGGTGATGCGGGAATACGAATAAAAGTGAACTTTTCAAAGATAAAAACGGAGAATGGGCGGATTTATCCGCCCATTCTTTTTTTCGCGAGGATGCTTTATAATAGAACCATGATAAAAGAGCCGTTAACTTTCCTTTTCACCGGCCGTTCCGGCTGCGGGAAGGGTACTCAAATTAAACTGTTGCGCGAGTATTTGGAGAAAAACGACAGCCGCCCGATACTTTATATCTATGTCGGCAAAAAGATGCGCGAACTGATTGAAAACAAAAAAACGCTGACCGCCAAACTGGCAAAAAACATAATGCTTTCGGGAGAACTTCAACCCGTTTTTTTCGCGATTTGGGCGTGGGGCCAAGAGCTGATTGATAATTTGGAAGAGGACGCTCATCTGATTTTTGACGGATCTCCAAGGTCCGCCATTGAGGCGGAAGTGCTGGACGAGGCGCTTGAGTTTTACGGAAGAGGGGCGGTTTTTCCGATTTTACTGGATGTGAGCGAGGAATGGGTGGCGAAAAGATTGGCGGGGAGAGGCAGGTTTGACGACACGGAGGAAAGAATCAAAAACCGCATGGACTACTTTGAAAAAAGCGTCCGCCCCGCCTTGGATTACTACGAAACTAAAAGCAAAAACGAGCTGATTAGAATAAACGGCGAACAAACAATAGAGGAAGTGCATCGGGAAATAATGGGGAAAATTTTCAATGATAACGATTAAAACGGAGGGGGAAATAAAAGTTTTGCGGGAGGGGGGCAAGATTCTCGCCTCTGTTCTGGGCGAAACCGCGTCGCGCGCGAAGCCCGGCGTCTCCGCCGCCGAGCTGGACGTCTTGGCGGAAAAGCTGATAAAGGAGGCGGGGGGCGAACCGTCTTTTAAGGATTACGGAGGCGATTCCGGCAACCCTTTTCCCGGCTCACTCTGTTTTTCGGTAAACGACGAGGTGGTGCACGGAATTCCGAGCGAAGGAAAAATTTTGAAGGAGGGCGATATCGTCGGGCTTGATTTGGGTTTGAAATACAAAGGGCTTTTTACGGATATGGCGATAACCGTCCCGGTCGGGCGGGTCGGAGAGAAGGAAATGAAAATAATTGAAACCGCCAAAAAATCCTTGAACGCCGGCATCGCCGCCGCCAAGGACGGGGCGTTCATCGGCGACATCGGCTTCGCCGTCCAAAAATACGCCGAATCGCGAGGATTTAGTGTCGTGAAAAAACTCGTGGGGCACGGGGTCGGCTACTCCGTCCACGAAGAGCCGGAGATTCCGAATTACGGGAAAAAGGGAACGGGCGCGCGGTTGAAGGCGGGAATGGTTTTGGCTCTTGAGCCCATGATAAACGAAGGGGGCGACGATGTTGTTTTGGAAAAAGACGGCTGGACATGGCGGACGAAAGACGGTTCTCTTTCCGCTCATTTTGAACACACCATAGCCGTCACCAAAAAGGGCGCGGAAGTGATGACAATTTTATGAGACTGCTCGGCATTGATTACGGGACAAAAAAGATTGGAATCGCCCTTTCGGACGAGAGGGGCGAGTTCGCCCTGCCTCATTCCGTAATTGAAAATTGCCCATCAAAGAAATGCGCGGAAGCCGCCGCGGCGAGAATTGGCGAAATTTGCGGGAAAGAGGGTGTCGGAAAAATAATTCTCGGGGAGTCCGTCGATTACAAAGGCCGCCCCAATCCAGTTATGGAAAAAATAAGGGTGTTCAAGGCGCTTTTGGAAAAAGAAATCGGCTTGCCGGTTGTTTATCAGAGTGAGGTTTTGACGACGAAGGAGTCTTTGAGGAGGGCGCCGGACAGAATCGGTCCGCGGGGGAAAGTTTCCAGAAAAAGGGCGGACCGGGAAATCAAAAAGAGTGACGCCTCCGCCGCCGCTCTTATCCTGAGAAGTTTTATTGAGAAGCAAAAGGTGCTAAAATAACGGGAATGAAAAAGAAATCAAAGCCAAAAACGATTACGGAATTCAGGAGGGACATGGTGAGCGGGGAGTGGGTTCTCATATCTTCGGCGCGCCGAAGGCGGCCCCAACCGCCGGCGACGGAGAAAAAACACTGCCAACCGTGCTCCAAAAAAGATTGCCCGTTTGAAAATCCGCAGAAGTTCGGCAATCCGCCGCCGATTCTTTGGTATCCGAGAACAACCGGCGGCGGTTTTGACGACTGGTTCGCGCAGGTAATTCCCAACAAATATCCGGCGCTTTTGCGCGGCGGGACCTGCCCGAAAACAGGCCGCCATGGCCCCTACAAAAAAATGGAGGGATTCGGTTCGCATGAGGTGATCATCACCCGCGACCACGCGAAGGACCTGAAAAAAATGTCCATTGGCGAAATTAGCTTGGTTTTGAAGGCGTATAAAGGGCGGTACAAAATGCTGGAAAGCGAGAAGTGCGTTGAGTATATTTTAATTTTTCACAACCATGGCGAGCTGGCGGGCGCCTCAATACCGCACCCCCATTCCCAGTTGGTCGCCCTGCCCATCGTCCCGCCGGATGTTTCCCGAAGCATCAGCGGGGGAATCGGTTTTTTTGAGAAAAACAAAAAGTGCGTCCATTGCGTGATGCTTGAGTGGGAGAGAAAAGAGAAAAAGAGAATTATTTTCCAAAACAAGCATTTTGTCGCCTTTGTTCCGTATGCCTCCCGCGTTTCCTATGAAGTGAGAATTTTCCCGAAAAGGCACTCATCCGACTTTGAAGAAATTTCGGAAAAAGAGATTCCGCATCTTGCCGAGGCGATGAAAGATGTCTTGTCCCGCGTCGCCAAGGTTCTCAAAAACCCTGATTATAATTTTTTCATCCATACCGCTTCCGCCAAGGTAAAAAATGTTCCGTATTACCATTGGCATATGGAAATTCTCCCGCGAACCTACAAGTGGGCCGGTATGGAGCTGGGAACCGGCATTGAGGTGATCGCCGTCCCGCCCGAGGAGGCGGCGGAGAATTTGCGCGGCGCGAAACCGGAAAAATAAGATGCCTCTTATTCAAAAAATATCAAACGGTCTGCGCGCATGGACGCTGCGCTGGGCGCGTTCTCCGCACATGGCGGCCGCGCTTTTCCTAATCGCCTTTTTTGAGGCGTCGTTTTTTCCGATTCCGCCCGACATTCTTTTGGTCGCGATTTTAACGGTGAGCGCCAGTCCNNNGGCTTTTCCCGCCACAGGGCGAGGAGTTGGTGGTGGTACGCCGGCGTTACGACGCTCGGCTCGGTGCTTGGCGCGCTTCTCGGATACGCCATCGGTTGGGGTTTTTACGAAACCGTCGGGCACCGAATCGCCGACGTTTATAATTTGAACGAGGCGATAAAATTCATCGGATCAAAATTTGAGCGGCACGCGTTTCTCACGGTTTTAACCGCCGCCTTCACGATAATCCCGTTCAAGGTGTTCACCATTTCCGCCGGACTTTTCAAGGTTTCCGTTTGGCAGACGGTTTTCGCGTCCGTTCTCGGAAGGGGACTGCGTTTTTTCGCCATCGCGTGGCTCGCGCATCGCTACGGGGAACGCCTTAATAAAATGATATTGAGATACTTCAATGTCGTTTCAGCCGCCTTCATCGGGATTTTGATATTGGCGTTTGCCGTTTACAAGCTCGCGTTCTAATAATAAATTATGAGACCGAAAAAATCTTTGGGGCAAAACTTTCTGGCATCCGAGGCGATAGCCGAAGAAATCGCCGAGGCGGGCGGAGTCGGGCGGAACGACACCGTTTTGGAAGCCGGCCCCGGCAAGGGCATATTGACCGGGATTTTGCTGAAAAAGGCGGGAAGGGTGATTGCCGTGGAGAAAGACAGGCAATTGGTTTATTTTTTGCGGAAAAAATTCGCGGACCAAGAAAATTTGGAAATCGTTTACGGAGATATTCTAAAATTCAACCCTGAAAACTACAAATTGAAAACTGAAAACTACAAAATAATCGCCAACATCCCTTACTACATCACCTCGTTTTTCCTGCGGAAATTCTTGGAAAGCGATTCCCAGCCGAGCAAAATGGTTTTGATGGTGCAAAAAGAGGTGGCGGAGAGAATTGTCGGTTTGCCGGGTAAACGGAAGAAGGAAAGTATCCTTTCAATCAGCGTCAAAGCGTACGGAGATCCGAAGATCATAAAAATCGTTCCGGCGGGCTGTTTTTCTCCGGCGCCGAAAGTGGACTCCGCCGTTTTGCTCATAGA
>JAADHB010000017.1 GCA_013152035.1 bacterium | reverse complement strand
CTCGGACCAACAAATCCCCCAAGGTCTTACCTTGGGGGATTTGTTGGTCCGAGTTATAGTGTGGCAGGTCGGATTTCGAGGGGTGGGGGTTGGCAAATTTGAGTTAAATTTTGTAGAATGGTTGTATGGTAAAAGAAGAGAGAACATTAATCATAATCAAGCCGGACGCTTTGCAGCGGAATTTGATGGGCGAAATCATAGGCCGTTTTGAAAGGAAGGGCCTGAAGATTGTCGGAATGAAAATGATCCAACTTGAGGATGTTTTGCTTGACGAGCATTATTGCCAGCACAAGGGCAAGCCCTTTTTTGAATCGCTGAAAAAATTTATGAAATCCGCGCCCGTTACGGCTGTTGTTTTGTCCGGAATAAACGCGATTAAGGCAACGAGATTGATTGTCGGCTCCACCAAAGGATACGAGGCGGACGCCGGCACCATAAGGGGAGATCTTTCCGTAAGCGGGCAGGCGAACATCGTCCACGCGTCCGATTCTCCGGAAAGCGCGGAGCTGGAGATAAAAAGATTCTTCAATTCCGGCGAAATTTTTGAATATAAAAAGGCGGACTATGAATTTGTTTACGGCGAAGAAGAGAGGGGAGAAATGCTTTAACGCGAAATATTTTCGCCTTGATTTTTGCGCCCAAGGTGATACAATGCAAGTGGGTTATCGAGGGCATAACTTCCTAGACTAAGTTATTCTCTACGGGAGCCTTACATCTTGTCTCGCCTTGGCGAGGCATTGCGGGCACCCACCTGGCGAAACGCTGGGAGAGTTTGCCTCCGGTAGCCCAATAAGAACCCCGACCGTTCGGGTTTTTTATTTTGCGTTTTTTATGTTATTATTAAGCGTATAATGCCTTTCAAAAAGAAATTTTCGCGTTTTATCACGGGGCTGATTGTCTTTATTTTTTTATTGCATTCTTTCGCCCTCTATTATTTTTTGTATTGGAGGGTTTCGTGGTTTGACAATGTTATGCATTTCTTGGGGGGAGCGTGGCTGGCGCTGGTAACGGCGTACTTCGTATTTTTTTCAAAAAAGGCGGGGAGCATCCGCCTGCCGATACCCGTTTTTTTGCTCACCGCCGTGTCGTTCGCCGCGCTGGTCGGGGTCGGCTGGGAGCTTTTTGAATTTTGCGTCGATTTCCTGACGGGCAAGGGCGCCGCCGTCGGCTTTAATCAAGTCGGATTGCAAGACACGATGGGCGATCTCTTTTTTGACCTGCTCGGAGGGCTGGTCGCCGGACTTGTTTTTATAAGGTATTTCAAAAAACATAAGCCAGAATATGAATCAAAAACTTAAACTTACATTTTGCGGAGGGGCGCAGAGCGTTACCGGTTCAAATTATCTTCTTGAGTCCGGTGATACGAAAATACTGGTTGACTGCGGACTTTTTCAGGGCACAAAAATAAGCGAGGACAAAAACGACGACTCTTTTCCTTACGACCCGGCTTCAATTGACGCGCTTTTCATAACTCACGCCCACCTTGACCATATCGGCAGGGTGCCAAAACTCGTGAGAGACGGATTTCGCGGAAAAATTTTTTCAACTCCGCCCACGCGCGACCTGGCGGAGCTGATGCTCGCCGACAGTTTGGGCGTGATGAGAAAAGAGGCGAGGCGAAGCAGAAAGAAAGACGCCATCTATTCGGAGGATGACATACAAAGGGCGCTCGGCTTATGGAATCCCGTTGATTACCATGACGGCATCCCGGTCGCGGACTTCAACATAAATTTCAGGGACGCCGGGCATGTTATGGGTTCGGCGATGGTGGAAATCGCGCGCGGAGGCAAAAAAATTCTCTTTACCGGCGACCTTGGAAACCCGCCAAACCCGTTGTTGAGGGACACGGAAAAAGTCACGGACGCGGATTTTCTTATCATTGAAAGCACATACGGCGACCGCGAACACGAAGAGTTGAACGAGGCGAACTTGAAACTTGAAAGAGTGATAGAGGACACGATGCATAGCGGCGGGGCGCTTATGATTCCCGCCTTTTCCCTTGAACGCACGCAAAAACTGCTTTTTCAGATAAACGATTTGGTGGAGCACGGCCGCATTCCGCGGGCGCCTATTTTTCTTGACAGCCCGCTGGCGATAAAGGCGACGAATGTTTACAAAAAGTACCAAAGATACTACAACGAAAACGCCAAAGACATTATCCGCTCCGGAGACGCCCTTTTCCAATTTCCGGGCTTGAAAATGACACTGAAAACGGAAGAGTCAAAGGCGATAAAGCGCGCGCCTTTCCCGAAAATCATTATCGCCGGATCGGGGATGTCCAACGGCGGAAGGATAGTGCACCACGAACTCAATTATTTGCCGGACCCGAAAAGCGCGCTGCTGTTGATGGGTTATCAGGCGGCGGGATCTTTGGGCAGGCGACTTCAGGAAAGGCAGAAAACGGTGAGAATTATGGGAGAGACGGTTCGTGTCAGGGCGAGGGTGGAGAATATTCGCGGCTACTCCGCCCATCCGGATATGAATGATCTTTTTGATTTTGTCCATAACACCGCGGATACGGTAAAGAAAGTTTTTGTCGTTCAGGGGGAGCCGAAATCGTCCTTGTTTTTCACCCAACGATTGCGGGATTATCTCGGGGTGGACGCGGCGGCGCCCGAAACTGGCGATAACTTTGAACTTGATATATAATAAAAAAATGAATCCGGGAAAACACTTACATCTTAAAATAAAATTGTGCGTTTCGGGAGCGGCTGAAACCGGCCACTGCGGCGACGGCGCGCTGGAAAAGGCGAAAGAGCTTGGCAGGGAAATCATACGCCACAATTGCGCCCTTGTCACCGGCGCCACGACCGGCTTCCCTCTTTGGTCCGCTATGGGCGCCAAGGAGATTGACGGAATTTCAATCGGGCTTTCTCCCGCTTCATCCGAAAAGGAGCATGTTGAAAGATATAAACTTCCCTTGGAATATCTTGACCTTATCATTTTCACCGGCTTCGGTTATTCCGGAAGAAATCTTCTGCTTACCCGTTCGGCGGACGCCGTCTTGGTCGGGTGCGGGAGAATGGGGACGCTCAACGAATTCACCATCGCCTTTGAGGACGACAAACCGATAGGCGTTTTGGAGGGGGACTGGGAAATGGACGAAACAATAAGAAGCGTTATTGAGAAATCTCATCGCGGTCCCGGAAAAGTCGTCTTTGACAGCGACCCCAAGCGCCTGGTTGAAAAGGTGGTTGAACTCGTCAAAAAAGACAAAACCGCCCGCTAGCGGTTTTTTGGCAATAAAATGTCGCGCCTCTACATAAAAGGAATTGGAATGATGGTGGGGATGATGTTCGGGGCGGGAATGTTCGCCCTGCCTTTCGCTTTTTCCCGTGCGGGGCTTTTTTGGGGGGTTGTCAATTTCGCCGCGGTCTTTTTTATATTGTTTCTCCTTCATTTTCTGTACGGGGAGGTGGCGTTTTACGCGAGAGGGAAACACCGCTTTACCGGCTATGTGGAGATTTTTCTCGGAAGCAAGGCGAAGCAATTCGCCCTTTTCGCCACTGTCGCGTCTTATTACGGTTCTCTTTTGGTTTACGGGCTGCTGGGAGGGCTTTTTTTGTCAAATTTCTTTGACCACGGCGCCTATAGATTTTCTCTGTCCCTTCTGTTTTTCGCCGTCGCCGGAATTCTGGTTTTATTGAATCTCAAAAAAATAGCGAACATTAATTTTTACCTCACGATTCCGCTCTTCGCGTTTATAATTTATCTGCTTATCGCCGCCCTTCCCGCGATTAAGGCGGAGAATTTTCTTATGAATTTCAACACGAGCTTCACGGGCGACTGGTTTATGCCGTACGGAATCTGGCTGTTTTCTTTGAGCGGATTCGCGACCCTTCCTGAGGTCCGCGACATTTTTTCAAAATCATCAATCAAAGATTTTAAGAAAGTTATCGCGGCGAGCCTAATTCTGTCCGCGATCTTTTATTTTTTGTTCGTGATAGCCGTTTGGGGGGCGAGCAACGACCATACTTCATCCGAAGCTCTTTTTGGGATCGCCAAAGTGCTCGGGAAAAACGCCTTCCTGGCGGGGTCTCTTATCGGACTGCTCGCGGTTTTTACCTCTTTTTTGGCGATGGCGACGGATATGAGAAACATATTCAGGTATGACTACAATGTTCCGAGGTTTTGGGCGTGGCTGATGGCGGTACTTCCCCCGGTCGGGCTGTTTCTTCTCGGCGCCGTTGATTTCGCGAGAATTTTGTCATTGGTCGGGGCGTTGGGGCTCGGAACCATCGGGATTTTTATTATTTTAATGGCGAGAAGCTTGAGAAAAAGAATCAGAAGCGGTGATCCCGGCGACCTGCTGAAGCCGGACAACGGAAATTACACCAAACCGACGCGTTTTATTGAAATCCTGGCGATCGCTGGCATACTGTCCGGCGTCGCCTACCAGCTCTGGCAAATTTTCGCGTAAATAAAAAAGCCCCCGTAAGGTGGGGGCGAACCTGCGGCCGACCTGTGCCGCGCTGCAGCGTTTAGGTCATGAGAGTACCTTTCGTGTGGCTGTGGATGTGGCCACTGGAGCGGCTCTGGTGGCAACCATATTGTATCACCTCCTTTTTGATTCTACTCCCAAGATATCATACCACCTTCCTTTTTGCAATATGCCCGTGGAAAACATATAATTGCCGGTAATGGCGAATATTATTTATCAAACCGAGGGGATTATCTTGAGCGGGAGCGATTTCGGGGAGGCGGACAGGATTTTCACCGTTTTCACGGAAAAATTCGGCAAAATAACGGCGGCGGCGAAAAGCGTCCGCCAAATGAAATCAAAACTCCGCTGCAATCTGGAAACTTTTTCCCTTTCCCGTTTCGGGCTGCTCGCCGGAAAATCCTCCGGCCGCCCCGTCTGGAAAATTATTGACGCCGAAGAAATCGCGCGCAAGGGTAAAATCACCTCTTCGCCGAGGAATTTGGCGTTGTTTTCGGGGTTTGCCGGACTTTTGAACAGGATGGTTCAAGGAGAGGAGAAAAACGATTTTTTATGGAGCGAATTAAAAAACGCCTACGCAATCCTGAGTGAAAAAACTTTGGGGAAGGAAGAGGCGGAAGAATTGGAAATCTCTTTTTTATCCGGAACGCTCCACAATTTGGGGTATATGGAAAAAGAAAAATACGCCTCAAGGAGGGCGGCAATTTCCGCGATTAATAACGCGATAAAGGAAAGTATGTTATAATAACGGCTAAGCAAAAGAGCGAATATCGATGAAAAGCGACAATCTTAAAAATCTTAAAAAGCGGCTTTATAAAAAGGGCGAATCCTTCAAAGAGAGGGGGGAAAGGCCGAGAATTTACGGCAGAAGGGAGAGCCTGCCTTCTTCGCATTGGCCGAAACCGTCCGCGAGAAAAAAGAAGGGCGCTTTTTTCCCGCTGAAAGTCCTGCTTGCCGCCTCCTTCGTTTTTTTTCTCGTTTCCCTGTCCGCGTTTTTGTATTTTTGGCTCGGCGACTCAAATGTCGTTTCTTCGGGGAATATAGGGGTGGAGATAAAGGGGCCGCCCTATGTTCAGGGGGGCGAAATAAACACTCTTGATATTTTCGTGGAAAACAAAAACAACACCGACCTTGAAATGGCGGACCTCATTGTTGATTTCCCGGAAAGTTCTTTTTCTTCCGACGGAAGCCCCCTGTCCCGCGAGCGGTATTCTTTCGGGACGATAGCTCCCGGGGCGTCAATCAAAAAGACGATAAGCGTCGTCTTGCTCGGAAAAGAGGATGAAGAAAAAAACATAAAGGCGACGCTTGAATATCGGCTGGCTCAGTCCAACGCCATATTCGCCAAAAGCGGAAGCTATACGGTCAAAATCTCCCGCCCCCCCGTCGGCGTTTCCCTGCTGATTCCGAAAGAAATAAACGCGAAACGGGAAATGGAAGTGAAGGTCGGGATTGTCTCAAATTCCGAGGCGGTAATCAGAAATCTGGTTTTGCGCCTTGATTATCCATCCGGTTTCCAGTTTTCCGGCGCCACTCCGTCCCCGAGCCGCAAAAACAATTTGTGGAAAATCGGCGATTTTGACCCGTCGCAAGAGAGAAACATTTCAATCCGCGGAATCGTTGAGGGGCAGGATTTGGAGGAAAAAGCCTTCCGCGCGACGGCGGGCGTGATAAAAGCCGACGGAACTTTCATCCCGTACGGAGAATCGGCGGAAACGGTTGTCGTCAAAAAGCCGTACATTGATTTGGTTTTGTTCGTCAACGGAAAAGATTCGGAGAAAAACATAGCGTCCGCCGGCGATTCTCTTCGTGTGGAAGTCGCCTGGAAAAACAATCTTTCGTCACCGGTGCGGGACGCGAAGGTGAGCATTAAAATCAAAGGCGCGGCGCTGGACCAGAAATCAATTTCGGTGAGCAAAGGATTTTACAGAACTTTTGACAAGACACTGCTCTGGAACTCCGCGAGCAAACCGGAACTGTCGGCGATAGATCCGGGAGAGGTCGGCAGGGCGCAATTCAGTTTTTCAATTCTAAACCCCTTGCCGGTGAGGACGGCGGGAGACAAAAATTTCGCCATTGAACTGGAGGGGAGCATTGAGGGGACGGCCATTTCCGGAACTTCGCAGAGCGGGAAAATCCAAAACAGCATAACGAAGGAGATTAAGATAGGGTCGCGACTCCAGCTTGCCGCCGCCGCGACGCATTATTCGGGACCTTTCAAGAATACGGGACCGATGCCGCCGCGGGTGGGGGAGGAAACGACCTACACGATTACATGGTCGCTCGGCAACAATGTGAATGATTTTTCCGGCGTGAAGGTTTCAGCCCCCCTCCCTTCGTATATGAGATGGCTCGGCAAAATTTCGCCTTCCGGGGAAAATGTTTCCTTTGACGATGTTTCCGGCAATATCGTCTGGGATGCCGGAGCCGTTCCGGCGGGCACCGGCATTGTCCGTCCGGCGAGGGAAGTTTCTTTTCAGGTCGCCCTTGATCCGAACCTGAGCCAGGTCGGAAGCTCGCCGGAACTTATCGGGAAAACAAGCTTGGAGGCGAAAGACGAATTTACCGGAGAAACTTTGAAGGATGAAAAAAGCGCCTTGACCACAAGGCTGACGCGCGACCCTCAATTCACCCAACGGGAGTCGGAGGTGACGGAATAACGCGAACCCCGTTCCCAAGGACTCTCCTTGGGAACGGGAACAATAATAATTATGGAAAATAAACTGGAAAAAATAGTGAGTTTGGCTAAAAGGCGGGGTTTTGTTTATCAAAGCTCGGAAATTTACGGCGGCTTGGCGGGCGTCTGGGATTACGGTCCGCTCGGAGTCCTGCTGAAAAACAACATAAAAAATTCATGGTGGAAAAAGTTCGTTCTCAACCGCGAGGATGTCTTCGGGCTTGACGCCGCCATTCTGATGAACCCGAAAGTGTGGGAGGCGTCCGGCCACGCCGCCGGATTTTCCGACCCGCTCGTTGAATGCAAGAAATGCCACAAGAGATTTCGGGCGGATAAAATCAAGGAGGAAAACAAGTTTGGCGACGGCAAATGCCCAGAGTGCGGGGGGGAGCTGACGGAAGAAAAGCAGTTCAATATGATGTTCAAAACTTTTATCGGGGCGGTTGAAGGCACCGCCTCGCGGATATATTTAAGGCCGGAAACGGCGCAGGGGATTTTCGTAAATTTCAAAAATGTCGTTGATTCCATGCACCCCAAATTGCCGTTCGGCATCGCCCAGATAGGCAAGTCATTCAGAAATGAGATAACCCCGGGGGACTTCCTTTTTCGCGTGAGGGAGTTTGAGCAAATGGAAGTTGAGTATTTCATAAAGCCGCCAAAGAATGACGAAGAGTGGCAAACTGTTTTTGAGCATTGGCGGTCGGAGATTCATAGTTGGCTGGAAAGCATCGGAATCGCCGCGGAGAACCTTTCCGATTTTGAAGTCCCCAAAGACGATCTGGCTCATTATTCAAAAAGGACCATAGACGTTTTTTACAAGTATCCGTTTGGCGACGACGAGGTTGTCGGACTGGCGTACCGCACGGACTTTGACCTGAAAAACCACAAACTTGATTATTACGATGAAGAGTCAAAAGAAAGATTTGTCCCGCATACGATAGAGCCGTCGTTCGGGGTGGACAGGCCTTTGCTGGCTGTCCTTTGCGAGGCGTACACGGAAGATGAGATGTCCGGAGAAACAAGAGTCTTTCTGAAATTCAAGCCGGAAATCGCGCCGATTAAGGCGGCGGTTTTTCCGCTTCTCAAAAACAAGCCGGAGCTGGTCGCGAAGGCGAGGGAGGTGTACGAAATGATAAAAAAGGAAATCCAACCCGTCGTTTTTGACGACAACGGAAACATTGGCAAGCGATACCGCCGGCAGGACGAAATAGGAACGCCGTATTGCGTGACCGTTGATTTTGACACACTGGAAGACAACACCGTCACCCTCCGCGACCGCGACACCGGCGAACAGGAAAGAGTAAAAATTGAAGAATTAATTTCTCGCCTGAAAATTTAGGGCAAAAACAAATCCGGGCTTTTGTGCTATCATGGGCTTATGGTCAGATTTGAAAAAAAGATTTTGAGCAACGGTCTGCGCGTTGTCGCCGCGCCTATGAAAAATTCCGAGGCGGTGACCATTCAAGTTTTGGTCGGCGTCGGGGCGAAAAACGAAAGCGAACGGCTTGGCGGAATTTCCCATTTTCTGGAGCATCTGTTTTTTAAGGGCACGAAAAACCGCCCGACCGCGAGCGACATATACAAGGAGTTGGACAGAGTGGGGGCGAGCCACAACGCCTTTACCGGTTACGAAATAACGGGTTTTTGGGTCAAATTGGCGGCGAAGTATTTTGACACGGGGCTTGATGTCATTTCCGACCTTATTTTAAATCCTATTTTTAATGAGGAGGAAATGGAAAAAGAGCGCGGCGTTATTTTGCAGGAGATAGCGATGTACGAGGATTTGCCCCAGCGGAAAGTAATGGAATTGCTGCTCCGTTCGGCGTTCGGGAACCAGCCGGCGGGGAGAAGCGTCCTCGGAAAAAAAGAAACCGTCGGCGCGATAAAGCGTTCCGACATTTTGAAATATCGCGCCGACAATTACACCGCGAAAAATATGGAAATCGTGGTGGCGGGGAAAATCAGTCCGGAAAAAGTTTTTGAGAAAATAGAAGCGGCGTTTTCCGGAATAAAGAAGGGCGCGAAAATCTCCGCCCCGAAAACGAAGGAAAAGCAAAAATCCCCGCGAATTGAAATTTTCAGCAAAAAGAGCGACCAAACCCATCTGGCGATCGGACTGAAGGCGTTTGATATGTTTGACGAACGGCGCCACGCGCTCGGCGTCCTGTCCGTCATTTTGGGGGGAAATTCCTCGTCGCTTCTTTATTCGGAAATAAGGGAGAAAAACGGGCTCGCCTATTATGTCGGAAGCGACGACTGGCTGCAAACCGACACCGGACTTTTATATCTCAGGGCGGGGGTTTCGCACGCCAACCTGCGAAAAACGGTTGAAAAAATAAAGGGCATATTGTCGGATTTGAAAGAAAATAAGGTTCCCCTCAAGGTTTTGAACGACGCGAAAAGTTACATAAGGGGGCAAATGGCGCTGGGGCTTGAGACAACCGACCATGTGGCGGATTTTTACGGCGAGCAGGACCTTTTCTACAAAAAAATTCTCCAGCCGGATGAGATATTGAAAAAGATTGAAAAAGTCAGCCAGAATGATATTCTAAAGGTAGCCGGAGACATCTTCCGTCCGGAGAAAATCGTTATGGCGGCAATCGGCCGGCATAACGGCGCGAAGAAAAAAGAGGAGTATTACAAAAAGTTATTCAGTGAAATATAAAAAATGGACAACAACGGCAAAAACATAACGGTAAACATAACAACGGGCACTTTTTTCAGGGCGATTCTTATTGTTCTGCTTATCGCCTTCCTTTACTACCTTCGCGATTTGGCGGCAGTGGTTCTTTTTTCCGTGGTTGTCGCCTCGGGGGTGGAGCCGGCGGCGCGCTGGTTTCAGAGATATAAAGTGCCTCGGGTTCTGGCGGTGATATTCGTTTATTTAATCGCCTTCTCCATCCTCGGCTTTATGTTCTACCTCGTCATTCCGCCGATTTTTTCCGAGCTTTCAAATTTGGCGTCCACAGTGCCTTCTTATCTGGACAAGCCGTTTGAAAACGGTGTCATAGGCAAATTCCTGCCCGAATTGCCGGAATCAATATCAGGGCTTCTTCTCGGATTCGCCGAGAGCGCCAAAAAATTCGTGGGCGGGCTAACAAGCGGTTTTTTCCAGGCGACAGCCACCATATTCGGAGGAGCGATGTCGTTCGTGCTTATAGTAATCCTCTCCTTTTATTTGGCGGTTCAGGAAAAGGGGATTGAGAATTTCTTGAGAATAATTGTTCCGAGGAGCCAGGAAAAATACGCCATCGGGCTCTGGCTGAGATCTCGCGATAAAATAGGAGGATGGCTGAAGGGGCAAGTACTCCTCGGCATCCTGATAGGAGTCCTTGTTTTTCTCGGATTGACTATCTTGCGCGTTCCGTACGCGCTGACTTTCGCCCTGCTTGCCGCAGTGTTTGAATTGATACCGATTTTCGGCCCGATTATGGCTTCAATACCGCCGATAGCCATAGCTTTTCTGCAGAGCCCCTCGCTGGCGCTGGCGGTCGTGGTTTTGTTCGTGATTATCCAGCAGTTTGAAAATCATCTCATTTACCCGCTTGTCGTAAGAAAAACGGTCGGCGTTCCTCCGATAATAACAATCCTCGCTCTTCTTGTCGGCGCGCAGTTGGGGGGATTCTTCGGCATCCTTTTGTCCATCCCGATTGTCGCCGTCCTTTTTGAATTTTTGAGCGATATTGAAAAAGAAAAGGGCATCAAATCTTAAGTTCTTCTTTTTAGCCGCCGGGCGGGAAACATTTTCTGATGGAAAAATTTTTTATCACAACTCCGATTTATTACGCCAACGATAATCCTCATATCGGGCACGCCTACACGACGGTGAAGGCGGACATTTTGGCGCGCTGGGCGCGGTCGCGCGGCAAAAAAGTGTTTTTCTCAACCGGTATGGACGAGCACGGAGCGAAAATTCAAAAAAAAGCCGGAGAGGAAGGAAAAGACCCGCAAAAATTCGTGGACGAAATTTCCGCAGTCTTTCAAAACCTTTGGAAAGATTTGGATATTTCCTACGACGGATTTATCAGGACTTCGGACGAAACGCATAAAAACGCCGTTCGCTCCGCCTTGAACAATCTTTATGAAAAAGGCGCCATATACAAAGGGAAATACGAAGGGCTTTATTGTTCCGGCTGCGAGCAGTTTTTGGTTAAATCGCAATTGTCGGACGGGAAATGCCCTGACCACCAAAAAGAGCCGGAAATAGTAACGGAAGAAAATTACCTTTTAAAAATGTCGGAATTCGGCGAAGAACTGGAGAAAAAAATAAAGTCGGATGAACTCAAAATAACTCCGCGGACCAGAAAAAACGAGATACTGTCTTTTTTGGAAAAACACAAATTGGAGGATATTTCAATTTCCCGCCCGAAGGAAAAAGTTTCCTGGGGGATACCGCTTCCTTTTGATGAAAATCATACCGTTTATGTTTGGCTTGACGCCTTTCTGAATTACTTGACCGTTTTGGGGTGGGACGGGGGAGGGGGTGTTCCCGATTTTTTTCCTCCCGATCTGCAGTTGATGGGAAAAGACATCCTTCGCGTCCATGCCACGATTTGGCCGGCTCTTTTGGCGCATCTCGGACTGCCTCTTCCGAAAGAACTCTATGTTCACGGGCATATTCTTTCCGGAGGGAGAAAAATGTCAAAAACGCTCGGCAACGCCATTCCTCCGAGCGAACTGCTTGGCGAGTATGGAGCGGACGCCCTTCGCTACTATTTGGCGCGCAAAATAAGCTCTTTTGAGGACGGCGATATGACGAGAGAGGGGTTCAAAAATGTTTACAACGCCGACCTTGCCAACGGGCTCGGCAATTTGACCGCGAGAATTATGAAAATGAGCGAACAGTATTTTGAGGGCGAAAAAATTGAAATCAAAAATGAAGAACTGCCGGAGGACTACCGCAAATTTATGGACAACAGCGAAGTAAACAGGGCGGCTGATGTCGTTTGGGATTTAATCGCCGAGCTTGATTCGCATATTCAAAAAACGGAACCGTTCAAGGTCGTCAAGGAAGACAGGGAAAAGGCGAAAGAAATTTTGAAATATCTTGTTTCGGGGCTTTCTCGGGTCGCGGTGATGCTTGCGCCGTTTTTGCCGGAAACCGCCGGCAAAATAACCGAAGCGATAGAGGGCAATAAAATGCCGGAATCGTTGTTTTCCCGCAAGGAATAATATGCCGCCCAAACTTTTTGACATACATTCTCATTTGAATTTTCCCCAGTTTGACGGAGACAGGGATGAAATAATAAAAAAAATGCGGGAAAACGGCATTTGGACGATTTGCGTCGGGGCCGACAAGAAAACCTCGCTGGAGTCGGTGGCTCTCGCGGAGAAATACGAAGATGTTTACGCGGCGGTTGGTTTGCATCCGACAGATGATGAAGGGGAATTTGACACGGAATATTATCGCGAACTGGCGAGCCATCCAAAAGCGGTCGCGATGGGCGAGTGCGGGCTGGATATGTTCAGGCGGGAAAAGGGCGACATGGAAAGGCAAAAAAACGTTTTTGAAAAACAAATTGAATTGGCGGCGGAATTGAACAAACCGCTGATAATCCACTGCAGGCAGGCGCATAAAGAGGCCCTGAAAATGCTCTCCGCGAAAGCCGGAAAACTGAAAGGCGACATACATTTCTTTTCCGGCAATTGGGAGGAGGCGCGCCAATATCTTGATCTGGGCTTCAGTATTTCATTCGCCGGACCGATAACTTTCACGAGCGAATATGATGAGGTGATCAAAAAAACGCCCTTGGACAGAATAATGGCGGAGACCGACTCGCCGTTCGCCGCCCCGGCTCCGCATAGGGGGAGGAGGAACGAACCGCTGTTCGTCGGAGAAGTCGTCAAAAAAATCGCCCAAGTCCGGGAGATTTCTTTTGAAGCCGTCGCCGAGGCGACAGTCCAGAACGCGATGAAAATGTTTCTGAACGCCTAGCCGGCGACCACTTCTTTTATTTCTTTTACCTTTTCCGCCAGAAGCTCTTCCGAGTTCGCCTCCGCCGCGAGCCGCAGGAGCGGTTCGGTGCGGGACCGGCGGAGGTTGAACCACCAATTTGAAAATTCCACCGTTATGCCGTCCATAAAACTTATGGCGCCGTTTTCGTATTTTGCTTTCAATTTTTCGCAGATTTCTTCAAATTTTTTCCCGTCTTCAAACTTGAAATTTATCACTCCGGAATGATGGTATTTTTCGTACGGCTTCAAAAGTTGGGACGGCGTTTTTTTCGTTTCTTTGATTAGCTCAATTATTTTTCTTAAGGCGAGATCCGGCGATTCGCAATAGCACAGTTTTTTGAAATAATAATGGCCGGTTATCTCCATTCCGAAAGACGCTTTGTGTTTCCTCATCGCGTTTTTAATGTTCAAATGCCCTGTTTTGCAGGGGATGGCGCGGATCCCTCTGCTTCTGAAATAATTCGGAACGCTTCGCGAACACCTTAAATCGTAAACGATTGTTTCTTTTTTCTTCGCCGCGTTCTCTCCGATAAGAATTCCAACAAGATCTCCGCGTACCGCCGCGCCCTTTTTGTCTTTCAGCATTAAGCGGTCCGCGTCCTTGTCAAACGAGTATGAGAAAGGAAGTTTTTTCGGCATTGAGAAATCGCCGTATATTTTTTTGAGGTATCGCTCCTTAATGTTCTTTTCGCGAACCTCTCCCTTTTCGCCGGCTTTCGCCGGCTTTTTTCGCGCTTCAAACGCCCTTTTGATTTCTTCTCCTCCAATCGGCCTCGCTCCGGCTCCGCAAAACTTGACGCCGTTGTATTTCGCCGGATTATGCGACGCCGTTATCATCGCCCCGCCGGCGATTTTCATGGAGCAAACGGCGAAATACATAACCGGCGTGGTTGTTTTGCCGATATCAATCACATCAACACCGGCGTCAACAACGCCCTTTATAAAATTCTCGGCGAGAGGTTTTGAGCTTTTTCTGCCGTCTCTGCCGACGGCTATTTTATCCCCCTTTTGGGCGTTCAAAAGCGCCGCGAAAACGCCCCCGAGCGCGTAGGCGGCGCTTTCGTTGATTTCATCGGGATAAACGCCCCGTATGTCGTATTCTTTGAATATGGACGGATTGATTTTCATTGTCTTTATTTTAGCACATTTTTTCGGTTGCATAAATCGCGCGTATCTGTTAAGATAAGCGGGTAATGGAAAACGAGACAAAAACATACGAAATCGGCTATTTGCTTTCTCCTCTTGTTCCTGACGAAAAACTGGACGGGGAGATTTCAGCTTTGAGGGGATTGATAGAATCCCAAAAGTGCCTTATAATGGGCGAAGAGAGGGCGAGAATCAGAAAATTGGCTTATACCGTCCAAAAGAAGGGCTCCGGAAGATTTGACACCGCCTATTTCGGCTGGATAAAATTTGTCGCCGACCCCGCCGCGATAGCGGAGATAAAAGGAGGTTTTGACAAAGAGGCGAACATTCTGCGTTTCTTGATTTTGGACATAACAAAAAATGAATCAGTCAAAAAGACGGCGAAAAAACCGTCCAAACCCGTCGGTTTCAGGAAAAAAACCGTCCCCGGAGCGGAAGTGGCGATAAAAACCGAGATTAAGCCGGAGGAGATTGATAAAAAAATAGAGGAATTATTGGGAGCGTAAGCGTAAATAAAACATATGAATTTAAACAAAGCGTTTATCATAGGAAATTTAACCAGAGATCCGGAGCTGCGGACGCTCCCTTCGGGCGCGTCCCTCGCCACATTCGGCGTCGCCACGAACAGGACTTGGAAAAACCAGAGCGGAGAGAAGCAGGAAGACACCCAGTTCCACAACATAGTCCTTTTTGGCAGGCAGGCGGAAATCGCCCAGCAGTACCTCACGAAAGGAAGTTCGGTTTTTATTGAAGGAAGAATCCAAACAAGAGTGTGGGACGCGCAGGACGGGTCAAAGAAAAGCAAGACGGAGATTGTCGCTGAAAAAATGCAGCTGGGTCCGAGGAGAGCCGGCGGGCAGGGAGGTCAGCCGCAGCAGCCGCCGCAGGCGGGGGGAGAAAAAAGCGGGGGAGGACAGAAAGAGGAATTGGAAACAATAGAATACCCCAACGAAGAAATAAATCCGGAAGAAATTCCGTTCTAATATGAAACAGTGTCATTTTTGCATTTTTGCACAAATAATATAAAGGTTATTGACTATAAAGATACGGAAAATCTTAAGCGTTTTCTTGATCCGTTTTCAAAAATAGTTTCCAGAAAACAGACCGGAATTTGCGCCAAACACCAACGCAAACTCGCCCAAGCGGTAAAACACTCCCGCTTCATGGCGTTAGTGCCGTTCGTAAGCAGGTAAAAACTCCTAAACAAAAAAACCGGTTCCCTGTTAAGGGAACCGGTTTTTTTGTCGGCGTTTTAAAACCTGTATGTTTTGCTTGTCCTTCTTTCAATCGCGATGATGAAAATTTTGTCGCTTTGATCAATTCTATAAATTATCCGCACATTCCCTTTTCTTATTCTGAAAACCCCGTCATATCCTCTCAGTTTTTTAATATCCAAATTAGACAAGTCATTATTCAGAATTTTTTCCAAAAGAGGTTTTATTGCCTTTCTTTCGTCGGGACCCATGCGTTTCAGCGCTTTGTCTATTTTATCCATAGCCGAATTATAAGCGAGTCAGCAAATCTTTTATATTTACCCCGCCTTTTCTTATCTTCGTGAAGTCAACAACTTCTTCCCACTGTTCTTCAATAATGGGAACGATTTTGAAAATGGGTTTTGATTGTTTGGCGACAATAAAAGATTGCCCCCGTTTGGTTTTTAAGGCAACTTCACTTATATTTTGGCGAAACTCTTTTAATCCGATTGTTTTCTCCATAAATTAAGTTTAACCAAAGATAAACATTAATTCTTTGTGGACCTGGGGAGAATCGAACTCCCATCTCGGCAATGCGAATGCCGTGTTCTACCATTATACTACAGGCCCTCGTTCCCTTATTCCTTTTTCACCCGCTCGACATATTCTTTCGTTTCCGTGTTTATTCTCACGATGTCGCCTTCGTTTATGAACATCGGGGCGGTGATTATCGCTCCGGTTTCAAGCGTCACCTGCTTCACGCCCCCTTGCGCGGTGTCGCCCTTCACCGCCGGGGGAGCGTCCGCCACTTTCAAGTCAACCTTAATCGGCAATCTCACCCCTATTATTTTATCGTCAAAAACAACGGCGTCAACGATTGAGTTCGGCTTCAGCAGGTCGGCTCCGGCGCCGACCAAATCCTCTTCAAGCTTAAACCTCTTGCTCGGATCGTCTTTTTCGCAGAACCAAAGCTCGCCCTTGTTTGAATAAAGGTATTTTATCTCCCTTATTCCGATTTCCGCCTCCCGTATCTTGTCGTTTTGCTGGAATGTTTTCTCAATGGTCTTTCCGGTGATGAGATTCTTGATTTTCGTCTGCGCCACCGGCTTTCTCTGCTGCATCCGCAGAAACTTATAATCCATCACGACATACGGCTGGCCGTCCAAAACGATATTCTCACCGGGTTTTAATTCGTTGTAATTCAGCATATCTTGTATTCGCGATTATTTCAGCTCCTCCTTGATTTTCTTCACCAGCCCACTCGTCACTTTCGGGTTTTCTTTGAGGAAATTCCTCGCGTTGTCGTATCCGCGGCCCAAGGACTGCCCGTCGCAGGAATAGGAAGCCCCGGACTTCTTGATTATCCCGAATTTTTCTCCAAGATTAAGGATGTCGCCCTCGTAAGAGATGCCCTCGTTGTAAAGAATGTCAAACTCCGCCGTTTTGAACGGGGGAGCGACCTTATTCTTAACGATTTTCACTCGAACCCTGTTGCCGATGACATCATCACCCTTTTTAATCTGCGCCGCCCTCCGCACGTCAATCCGCACCGACGAGTAAAATTTCAACGCCTTCCCTCCGGGAGTGGTTTCGGGATTTCCGAAGAAAACGCCTATCTGCATTCGTATTTGATTGATAAAAATAACCACCGTTTTGCTTTTGGCGACAATCGCGGTGAGTTTTCTTAACGCCTGGGACATCAATCGCGCCTGTTTTCCCACATGGTGCGCCCCCATCTCCCCCTCTATTTCGTCTCTCGGAGTGAGGGCGGCGACTGAATCAATGACAATCACATCAATGCCGTTTGAACGCACCAAGCTTTCAACGATTTCAAGCGCCTGTTCGCCCGTGTCCGGCTGGGATATCAGGAGATCGTTTATTTTAACGCCTATTTTCTTGGCGTACTCCGGATCAAGCGCGTGTTCCGCGTCAACGAATGCGCAAACCCCGCCCTTTTTCTGCGCCTCGGCGACTATATGCAGGGCGAGGGTCGTTTTTCCGGACGATTCCGGGCCGAACACCTCAATAATCCTTCCCTGCGGAACGCCCCCGACGCCGAGCGCCGTGTCCAAACTGAGCGACCCCGTCGGAATCGCGCCGACATCAACCCTTTTCGCCTCCCCGAGCTTCATTATTGACCCCTCGCCGTATTTCGCCTGGATCTCGTGTATGGCGTTCTCCACGCCGATATTCGTTTTCTTGGGCTCCTTTTTTTCTTTTGTTTTCATTGTTTTGTGTTTTTAAAATCTCAGCATTTCAAAATTGTTTGAAAATGAAAATTTGAAATTGAAAATTATCTCACCACCACCTCCCTTATTTTTTTAACCTCTTTCCCGAACTTGTCCACCGCGCGCACTTCTATTATATTGTATCCTCTCGCCAAGAGCAAATTTTCCTCAAAAAACCCTTTTTCGTTAACAAATATCCGGTTTCCGTCAAGAAAGATGGACGCGATGTTTTTCGCCTCCCCGGAAACTTTCACGAAGGAGTTTTTGAGCAGCTGCCCGTCCTTTGGTTCATTCAGCGCGACCTCCGGACCCGCCAAAAATCCGCGCGCCTTATAAAATCCGTAGAGGGAGAAAACGGCGATTAGGGCGAATATAACCCCTATTTTTAAGAATAATTGCGTTATTTTCCCCATAATAATCTCTAGAATTCGGCGTTATTTTCCTCTCCCTCCTCCCTCTCCTTAATCAGCACCTCTCGCGCCCTGCCTCCGTTGGCTGGACCGACAACCCCTCGCTCTTCAAGCATATCCAGCAGCCGCGCCGCCCGCGCGTATCCGACCCTGAGTTTCCTCTGCATATAGGAAGCCGACGCCTTTCCGCTCTTTATCGCCAGCTCCCGCGCGTCCTCGTAAAGGTCGTCGTCATCTTCCTCGTCTTCAAAATCAAGGTCAATTGCCGCCTGTCCGCCCCCGTTCTCCGATCCGCCATTTCCGCTAAGCTCATCCTCCGACGGACTGTTTATATTCTCAAGATCACTGTCCTTATACTCTTCCGCGAGGTAATCAACCACCCGTTTCACCTCCTTTTCCGAAATAAAGGGGCCCTGGATTCTCTTCGGCTTGGCGGTGTCGCCGGCGAGAAACGCCGGCGAGAAACAGCATATCGCCCTTGCCGAGCAGTTTTTCGGCGCCCGCCATATCCAAAATCGTCCTTGAATCAATCTGCGACGCCACTTGCAGCGCGATTCTGGACGGAACATTCGCCTTTATCAGCCCCGTGATGACCTCAACGGAAGGGCGTTGCGTTGAAAGGATTAAATGTATTCCCACCGCGCGCGACATTTGCGCCAACCGCACGATTGAAGTCTCCATTTCCCGAGGATATGTGTTCATCAGACTCGCCAATTCGTCAATGACGATGACAAGATAGGGCATAGGGATGAATTCTTCATCGTCCGCTGCGGCGCCGGCCTGCTCCTTCGCCGTTTTTTCATGGTAGGATTCTATGTCCCGAACGCCCGCTTTCAGCAAGACATCGTATCTTTTATCCATTTCCCTGCACAGCCATTTTAGCGTAAGAATCGCCTTTTTCGGATCGGTGATAACCGGACCCAGCATATGCGGAATTTTGTTGTAAATGGTCAACTCAACTCTTTTCGGGTCAATCATTATCATCCGCAATGATTCCGGGGAGTTTCGGTACAGGAGATTTATTATTATTGAATGTATGCAGATTGATTTTCCCGCCCCCGTGGCTCCGGCGATAAGCAGGTGGGGCATTTTCGCCAAGTTTGAGAATGCCGACTTGCCGGAAACGTCTTTCCCAAGGGCGATTAACAAGGGCAGGGGAGAGTTCTTGAAGGCGTCCTCCGCGAGTATGGTTGCCAGCCCCACTATCGTTTTCGCGCTGTTCGGCATTTCAATCCCCACAAGCGGCCTGCCCGGGATGGGAGCTTCTATTCTGAGGGGATGCGCGGCGAGCGCCAGAGCCAGGTCGTTTTGAAGCCCGACGATTCGCGACAGCTTTATCCCCTCCGCCGGCTTGAGGGTGTATTGCGTTACGGACGGGCCCACATTTATCTCTCCCATCTCAACGTCTATGCCGAAATTTTTCAGGGTCCTTTTTATGATGTTTGAGTTCGCCTTTATGTCTCCGCTGGACGGCTTGCCTTTGTCCTTTTCCAGAAGCTCCAGCGGGGGAGGAGTGAAGTCGGCGCCGGATTTCATTCCGCCGGTTTCCAATTCCAGCTCTTCTTCTTCGCCGTCTTTCTTTTTCGCTTTCTTCGCCGCGGTTTTCGCCGAGGCGATTATTTTCCGCCCGATTTTTTTCGCTGGATTGGTTTTTTCTTTTTCGTCCTCTTCCGGCTCCTCTTCTCCTTCTTCAATTTCCTCCTCCTCTTTTTTGCCGGGCTTGCCGGCCTCCGGAATTTCTTTCTCCGGAGCTTCCTTCCGCTTCACTTTTATTGAGATTGAGGTGTTGAGCATTATCAAAAGGGAGACGATAAAGACCGCCGCCATCAAAAGCAGGCTCACCCAAAAATCAAAAAATTTAACAAGCGGCCATGAGATTATAAATCCGACATATCCGCCGGTTTTCGCTCCGAACATTATGTCCGCCGCCCCGAGTCCGGACAATAAAAAAAGGAGCATTCCCGTTATCGTGTTCCCGAGAAAGTTTGGGCGGATTGAGGCGAACAGGGAAATGCTCGCCAGAAAAAAAGCCGTTGGGACGAGAAAAAATCCCGCGCCGAAAAGTATTTCCAGCAGCCTGAAAATGGTCCCTCCCAAAACTCCCGCCTTCCCGAACGCCGCGAGCGTAAAAAACAAGGCGAGGGCGAGCGAACACACGGCGAGTATTGAATGTTTCGTTTCGTCTTTAAGATTGTCGCGCCATTTGCCGGCGGCCGTTTCTTTTCCGCCCCTTTTTTCTTTTTTTGATGCCATACGAATTATTATACCTGAAATTCCGTCAATTAAAAAATTCGCGCTCGAAAAACGCCTAAAGGACGGAAATCGGAATTGCCGAAAACCCTTGCGTCTTTTATGTTTGTCCGTTAGAATGAGCCGTAATGGACACGAACGATAACGGACAAAATCCGCAGGCGATAAAGGACACCATAACGGACAAAATGCGAAAGCTCACCTCCGCCCTTTACAGGGTGACGGAACTTTATCCGGACAAAGAACCCATTAAGTGGGCGCTCAGGAACAGCGCCGTTTGTTTATATATTGATTTACTGTCCGTAATGTCCGATAGGGAGGTAATGTCCGATAGAGTTTATAACAAGCTCTTGAACAGCATTTCCGAAATCATCCACGCGCTTGAACTCGCTTCCGTCGGAGGATTCGTATTGGACATTAATTTTGAGATACTGAAAAAAGAGTATATCGCCCTGAACAACCTTTTAAAAAACGGAGTGTTTGATTTTATTTACGAAAGGAAGCTGCTGGCGGGTTCGGAATTTGAGGCCATTAAAGAGATTATAAATGAGGCCTCCAGACTTAAGTCGGCGAAGCCGTCTCCCCAAAGGCAGGCTTCGGGGGCGAACGGGCGAAAGGCGGAGCAAAAGCCGCTAAGGGGCGCCGCCCGCTCCAACGGCGAAAAGAGGGGTGTTATTATGGATTTTCTCGCCAAGAACGGAAAGAAAACATTGAAGGAAATAGCGGTCCTTTTTAACGGCGTCAGCGACAAGACCGTGCAAAGATGCCTTTTTGATCTGGTTAAATCCGGAGATTTAAAGGCGGAGGGAGAAAAGCGGTGGAGGGTGTATTCAATCGCGAAGAGCCGATAAAACCGCTTTTTCTCCGTTATTTTTCTTGTTGACTTTTTCCCGAGAATCGTTTAGTATTCACCTAGCAAATAATGTCAGGCGATAAATCGGTCCTTTGTTTACGGCGCGTTTGCCGAGGCGAACAAAGGGTTGCCCGGTGGGCCGCGAAAGTTATCCACACTTTCGTTTTGCAGGTTTATTGTTAGGCATTATAATTGTTATTAACGGCAAGTTAACGCGAATTTGTTTTTAGCTTGCTGTTAAATTATAAGAGAATTAGGTCGATTAGAAAATTTTATTAGGTCGGCTAAATCTTCATCGAATTGCCGTTAACGATAATTCGATGAAGATAATTAATTGCATAGAATTACATGGCTTAGTCGGAGCCGAATTAATTTATTTCGCGCGAGCTTATTATTATGATGTTCGCGGGGAGCTATGCAAAACCAATAATTCTTTTCGCTCTCTGTCAAAGTTAAAAATTATTAAAAATCTTGGACAGTGGACGGAAGAGTTATTATATAAGAAAAATTATGAGTAGTTTTATCACCAAAACTAAAGTTGGAAAAACAGCTTCAGTTTTAATTGGTTTGGCGACTGTTTTCTCGCTTGCCGGAGTTGTCGCGATTTCTTCGCCGGCGACGGCGCAGGCGCAGACTGTTGCTGAGCTTCAAGCGCAGATAGCCAGTTTGATGGCGATGATCAATCAGTTGAATTCACAGCTGTCATCGCTGGAAGGAGGCGCGACCACAACCACAACGGCGGGAGCGGTTTGCGGATACACGTTCGCGACCAACCTGTCCAAAGGCGACACCGGAACCGATGTCAAGAACCTTCAAATCGTTCTTAACTCGGACCCGGACACAAAGGTTGCCGAAAGCGGAGCCGGCTCCCCAGGAAACGAAACCGAATACTTCGGTTCGTTGACCAAGCAGGCCGTTATAAAATTTCAGAACAAATACGCTTCTGAAGTTTTAGCTCCGATCGGTCTTAGCGCGGGAACAGGTTACGTAGGTTCAATGACGCGTTCAAAGTTGAACGCCCTCTACGGAACATGCCCGACGACGACCACGACGACCACGACGGGAGGGACGACCACCGGAGGAACAACCACCGGAGGAACGACGACAACCGTCAGCGAGGGTCTTACCGTTTCAGCGGCTACACAGCCGGCGGCGACACTCGCGGTTGGATCGGCGGCGAGAGTTCCTTTCACGAAGATTACGCTTACCGCCGGAGGCAGCGATGTCACGGTTAACAGCGTCACCGTGGAGAGGACCGGCCTTGCCAGCGATTCAGTGTTCTCCGGAATTGTCCTTTTGGACGAAGACGGAACACAGCTCGGTATCGCCAAGACGTTGAATTCAATTCACCAGGCGACTATCGGAAGTTCATTCACCATCCCGGCGGGAACTTCAAAGACGATGACCATTGCCGCCAACATGGCGTCAAAGTCAACTCTTTCAAGTTACGCGGGTGAAGTTCCTTATCTTTCAGTTGTCGCGATAAACACTTCAACTGAAGTTTCAGGAGCCCTTCCTATCACGGGAGCGGGACACACCATCAACTCAACACTTACGATTGGAACGGCGAGCTTCGCGAGAGGCCCGCTTGACCCGGCGGCGAATCCTTCCAAAGCGGTTGGAACGACGGGTTACACTTTCGCGCAGGTCAGGGCGACAGCCGGATCAGCGGAGAAAGTAAGGTTGCAGTCAATTCGATGGAACCAGTCAGGTTCGGTATCGTCTTCCGATATCGCGAACATTAAGGTATATGTTGGCGACACGGCTTACGACACGACCGTATCGTCTGACAACAAGTATTACTCGGCTTCATTCGGAGACGGAATCGTGATTGACAAGGGAATGTTCAAGGACATTGCCATCAAGGGCGACATCGTTTCAGGATCAGGACGAACCATTGACTTTGACATCTACAAGACGACTGATGTTTACCTTACGGGAGAAACTTACGGATACGGAATTACTCCGACAATCGGAGGAAATACCGACACGAACTCTTCAACCGACGATTCCGAGTTCAATACTTCCGGAACTCCTTGGTATGACGGTTCACAGGTAACCGTATCAGGCGGCTCAATGACCATTTCAAAGGCTATTTCAGTGGCATCTCAGAACATTACCGTTAATGTCGCGGACCAGCCTCTCGGAGCGGTTAAAGTTGAAGTTAAAGGAGAGCCGATTTCGGTTCAAAGCATCAAGTTCGACATCTCCACGACAACGGGATCATGGACGGGTCTTTTGACCAATGTGATATTGGTTGACGGAAGCGGATCCATCGTGGCGGGACCGATTGACACGACCGGAGCGGGAACATCAGTTACCTTTACGGACACCGTAACTTTCCCGATTGGGGAAAATGTTTACACCGTAAAAGGAAAGCTTCCTACAACGGTTTCAAACAACGGCACCTACCAGCTTAAGACGAATCCGGCGACTTACTGGACGAGCGTAACCGGACAGACTACCGGAAACACGCTTCACCTTCCGGATTGCAGTCATTGCAGGTAATGACGGCGAAAGCGGGAGCTTTGGCGATAAGCGTTTCGGGAACCCCGGCGGCGCAGAATGTAGTAGCCGGAACCCAGGATTTCGTTTTTGCCAACCTTCAGTTTGACGCCACGGCGTCCGGCGAGAATGTACGGCTTTCGTCAATCCTCGCTTCGTTCACGAATGGAGGAACCGCTTCTTACATCACCGGATGTCAGTTGTACGACGGAAGCAAGGCGTTGAACACGGGTTCAAATGTCATTGACTCCGTTTCAGCCGGAAGCAACACCTTTACGCTTGACTCTCCTCTGACCATAGAGAAAGAGACCGTTAAGACGATCGCGCTCGCTTGTGACATCTCAAGCTCCGCGACCACTTCGTCTTACTACAAGTGGGGTATCCCGGCGGCTTCAAACTTCACCGTAACGGGAGAAGTTTCCGGACAGTCAATCACGGCGACCGGATCAGCCAACGCCGGACAGACAATGACCATTCAGACCGGTTCTTACACCGTAACGAAAGACACCTCAAGCCCGACCTACAAAGTTGGAGTGGCGGGAACGGCTGTAACTCTCGGAGTTCTCAAGCTTCACGCGTCAAACGAGGCGATTACGATGAACGGCATCGCGCTTCAGTTGACGAACACCGCTTCTTCATCTGCGTCAGATTTGACCAAGGTGTACTTGTATGACGGTTCATACAAAGTATGGGAGGGACTCTTCCTTGGATCGGCGACGACCACCTACGCCACCTTGACGGCTGGAGACTACGACGCTGACGGAGACTACGGAGTTGTTGTTCCTAAGGACAGCGACTTACTGTTGACCGTTAAGGCGGACGTTGACACCATTGACGTCAACACCGCCAGCACGCGCGAAGGAGCGTTCATCGCCGTTGATTACGACAATGACGACCAGGCGGGAACGACCAAGGGTATCGGTTCAACCGGTTCAACTTCTACTAACAGCTCATCATCCGACACGGCGGTAGCCGGTATGAGGGTATTCAAGTCAATCCCGACAGTGGTTGACAAGACCTCCAAGACCTCGCTCACGGCGTCAGCCGACCTGTACGAGGTTGACATCACTGCTGACAGTAGCGGATCAATCCAGCTCTACAGACTGAAATTCTCAGTAGCGACCACGGGAGCGGTTGTGAAGAACTGGAAGTTGTACGGTCCGAACGGAGCGGTTAACTCCTCTTACATTGAGGTAAGCGGAACGAGCCTTACCATGAACTTTGATTCAAGCGCGGCTGACAGGATCATCTCGGCGGGAGCGACAAAACGCTACCGACTGCAGGCTGACAGTGTGACATATTCCGGAACTTCCGGAGCGACGGATTCATTGACCTTGAAGCTGTTGGGTGACTCTCAGTATCCTTCACTCTCAACGAGAATGGGTACTCAGTCTCAGATTAACGCGGATTCAAGTGCCAATGACTTCATTTGGTCACCGCAGGCGACGACTACAGTAGTCGCGGCTGATATTGACTGGACGAACGGTTACGGAGTGAAATATCAGTACAACAGTACTGTAAGCACTCTTACCAACGACGGAACTTCGCACACGTTCACCTTCTCCAACTAAACTTAACCTCCTTGTGATTCGCCTCTGGCCTTTAAGGCAACGCGAATGGTTAACAAAAAACCCCCATCCGGGGGTTTTTTGTTTCCCCAACACCCCTCCCCAAGGTCTTACCTTGGGATTCCCAAGGTAAGACCTTGGGGAGGGATTTATGCAGGAAATTTGAAAGAAAAGGTGTTTTTTGCTAAAATGTCAAACATGAGAAAGAAAATTATTTATGCCATTTTTATTTTGGCTCTTGCCGGCGGGTCCGGCTATTACATCTGGCACGACTATGAGAGTTTTTCCGGCGCGAAAGAAGGAGGATATGTGGAAGTTTCAGGAAGCCGTGGGGAGCCGGCGGGGGTGGAGACGGGAACTTGTTCCCTGGATCAGGAAACGGGACTCCCGGCTGACAGCGGAAGTTGCGATGGTGGGGAAACGGCAACGGAAGCGCCGGCAGAAAGCGAGCGCCCCGCGGAATCGTCCGTTGAAGCGTTAGACTTGGACAGGCCGATAGCCATTCCCGGCGATATGGCGCCGAAGGCGGCGAAATTGGTCACCGAGAAAATCAATAAGCTGGTTTCCGACCTGAAAGCCAATCCGGATTCAATGGATTCCCTGCTTGCCTTGGGAATATACAGAAAAATGATTAAGGATTACGAAGGCGCGGCGGAGGCGTGGGAGTACGCCGGAAAGATATACCCGAAGAATCCCACCCCGTTCAATAATCTCGGCGATCTCTACGCCCATTTCTTGAAGGACAAAAAGAAGGCGGAGAAAAATTTCCTCAAGGCGATTGAAAACGGACCGGATGAACTCTATATTTACAGAAGCACTTACGAGTTTTACCGTTTCGTGATGAAAGACGACGCCAAAGCGAAGGAAATCCTCCGCGAAGCGCTCAAAGTCAAACCCGACTCCAAAGAATTCCAATACCTCCTCAACAACTATTAACCAATTAACAAAACAACTCAAAACAGCAAACTATGAAAATTTTAAAAAACAAATGGGCGAGGGCGATAATTGTTATTTTGGGCGTTCTTTTAGCCGTTTATTTGGCGGTTGTCGCGAAGCTCACTTGGGACGGCTATCAAAAACAGGCGGCGATTGACAGATTTCAGGAGTCCATTGAAAAACCGTTCAGGGAAGACACCTACGGCGGCAAAACGCCGGAGGAAACTTGGGCGATGTTTCTGGACGCCCTCAAAAAAGAAGACTTCGCGCTGGCGAGCAAATACTACGATGTGGAGCATCAAACGGAGGCGAGGAAAAAATTAGAAGAGTTGAAACGAGAAAAGAAATTCAGTAGTTGGATTAAAGAGATAAAAACATTGGAAAAAGACGATAATGCCTATCAAGGGGACAGAGCATATTATTCGTATAAATACTACGACGAAGAGACTCGACAATATCTTTGGTCGGATGTTGTTTTTTATCTTAACCCATATACCAAAGTTTGGAAAATAATTTGGTAAATATGCGAAAAGCGAAATCAAAAATTTTATTAAGTTTCATTTTCCTGGCCGTTGCCGGAGGTCTTATTTTTGCCCGGCAATCATCGGCGTATTCCACCAACAATACGCACCCTTTTCTTACGGAGAAAATCGTTGAATTCCATAATCTCAAAGATAAAAAGAACAGAATCTCCAAAGAAGAAATCAAATGGATGAAAAAGGGCGCGGTTCAGGAGGATGATCCGCCGAGATGGATTAATCATTTTTACGATCCGGTCCACAAAACCGGATGGACGGGAAAGCATTACGGAAATTTGTCGGAGGAGGTGGGATACGAAAAGGGCGCCGATATGGCCCCCAAGCCGGCGGTCGCTTCAATTGATTGGGCGGAAAATCAGGAATACCAGGCGGCTTACGGCAGGCAATACGGGAACAGGACTTGGCAGAAAGCCGTAAAATCATACATTGACGGCGACAAAGAGACCGCCTTTTTGGCGCTGGGGGACATTCTCCATCTCATTGAGGATTTGAGCGTTCCGGCGCACACCAGAAATGATTCTCATCCAGGGCTTAGCGGTGACCCGGGCAGCCCTTACGAAGATTACGCGAAAAAAATGACCAACTTCTACGAAAAGGAAGTAACCGTTGTCAGTGATTTGGTCAAGGGAAACAAAGAGATCCCGAACTTCCAAAAACTGTCCGATGCTTTTAACAGTCTCGCCGATTATTCAAACAAGAATTTCTTTTCCGAGGATACGATAGACAACAAGGATTTTAAGGAGCCGGATTTAGAGAAATTAGAAAGAAAAATCAAAAGTATCTCTGGAAAGAAGAAAAAATTTTTAGTAAATTCATCCAACGGCACCTATTTAGCTATAGAAAACGGGATTAATGAATATTCTATTAACGACGAAAAATTTATTCTTCCCTCCTATCGTTCCCATCTCTTCCCCAAAGCCGTTCTTACCGGTGCCGGGGTGATTGATTTATTTTTCAGGGATGTTGAGAAGTACAAAAAGAATCCGGAATTGCTTAAGCCGATTGTTCCGGACTCTGATGAACCCTTTCTTGATGCCGTTAAAACCGCTCACAAAATTATCGTCATAAAAGCCGATGACTTTCTTGATGGAATTTGGATTTCCGCGCTTAAGAAAGGGATTGATGCCAAAGATGCTCTTGCCAGCGCGGCGGGTGGGGTGAAGTCGGAGATTGGAAGCGTCATTGATTCAATTAAAGACTCCCTGCTGAAGCGGAAGCCGGAGGTTGTTTCCACGGGTGTTTTGGCGACTGCGGTGGATGTTGGGGATGTTTTTCCGCCTAACAGCTCCGACGGCGCCGCATTGACTGTTCAGAGCGGGGAGGGTGGAGAAATTGAAAAAACCGTCCTGCCCGTCCAAGGCGAGGTTTCGCCGGATTCCATTGAAACCACTGCGCCGCTCGCTGTCAGAAAGTCCACTCGTGACGCCGATCTGCGCGCCTTGTCAATCCAACTCGCGGATGCGCGCGAAGCCCTGAATCAGGCCAGCGCCGCCGTTGATGCCGTCGCTGGCGCGGCAACGGAAACGGCACCTGAACCCGTTCCGCCGGCTCCAGCTCCCGCCAGGCCCAAATTCGCCATCAGCCAGCCGTACCCGGGCTTTGGGGGGGGTGGGGGAGGCGGAGTGTCCGTGTCTTCCGCTCCCGCCCCCGAGGCGGACACGGCAGAAAAAGAAGCCGGTGAGAACAACGGCGACAGCGGCGAAGCCGTCGACACCACCCCGCCCCTCGCCCCCGTTATCCTTTTCCCTTCCGATTTTTCAAAAACATTCACCTCCCCGGACATCGCTTTTTCCGGAACGGCGGAGGCGTCCTCAACGGTTTCCGTGATTTTCGCCGACGGCGATTTGTCCGCCCCCGTTGCCACCACCACCGCCGATTCAGCCGGCGCGTGGTTCTTACCGATTTCGTTCAAACAGGGAAGCTCCACTGTTGAGTTTTTTGCCGCCGACGCCGCCGGCAATGTTTCAAGCTCCACGGAAATTTCCCTACTCGTTGATTCCGAGGCGCCCGACATCGCCCTTCGGATAGCGGACTGTTTGGGGTTGCCCTCGGATAATTCCTGCCTCTCCGCCACCACCACACTGAACATTTCCTGGCAGTCAAACGCGCTTGACCTTTCTTTTTTTGCAATCAACGCCAATGGCGCGATTTCAACGACCACGGCAACTTCAACAACAGCCATCACCGACGACAACTCAACTTATTCATTCTCTGTTTCCGCCGTTGACGCCGCCGGCAACCGCTCCGCCACTACCACTCAAACGGTGGAAATCTCAACAATGCCGGTTGTCATAAACGAAGTCGCATGGTCGGGAACAGCCACATCTTCCGCGGATGAATGGATTGAACTGTATAACAGGACGGACCGCGACATCAATCTTTCCGGTTGGACACTGTATTCCGAAACGGATATGAAGCCGTATATCAAACTTTCAAAAACAATCCCCGCCAAAGGGTATTATCTTATTGAGCGAACGGATGACAATGCCACCTCCGAACCAGCCGATTGGTACGGCTCTTTCGGAAACAGATTGGGAAGCGGGCTGAGCAACAACGGAGAAGTTCTCGCCCTCTCTTTCGCTTCCACGACGGTTGACAGGACGCCGGACGCCGCTTCCGGCTGGGTGGCGGGAACAAATAAATATTACTCAATGGAAAGGCGCGATCCGAATGTTTCCGGCGAGAACTCTTCCAACTGGGGAAAAAATAACGGAATAATCAAAAACGGCAAAAACGCCGATGGTGGCGTTATCGCCGGCACCCCCAAAGCCAGAAACAGTGTCAATTATCTTATTAACAACGGCCAAGCCGTCACTTCAGAAATCACGCTCACCAAGGAAAACAGCCCGTACCTTGTTAATGACAATATCACAACTTTTCAATCATCAGCGGTCCTGAACATTGAGCCGGGAGTGGTGATTAAATTCTACAACGACGCCGGATTGAGATTCACCGGCGATTCCAAAATAATCGTGAACGGAACAAAGGATGACCCCATTGTTTTCACCTCCTTCAAAGACGACGAATACGGCGGAGACCTGAACGGCGACGCGACAACGACTACTCCATCCGAAGGGGATTGGTTTGGCGTCAAAGTTGAGACGGACAATGGCGATTCCGTTTTCAACCACACTATTTTCAGGTTCGGAGGAAAGTATTACATTAACGGCTTGGATTTGGGCAGGACAAATCTAAACATAACCAATACCTCCGCGAAAATATCAAATTCAACATTTGAATATTCAAAAAGCTACGGTCTACTCCTCTCAACTTCATCGTCAACGATTTCAAACAGCGTTTTTAAGAACAATAAAAAGCTGTCGGGAACAACCGGAATGGCGGCGGGGCTCGGAACCGTTAACTCAACGACAACATTCTCAGGTGTTGTTTCGTTTGAGAATAACTACTTCGGTATTTGGAGTGACACCATGTCAACATTTTTTGCCGAAGGGGACGGTGTTAGATTTGAGGGCAATAGTCAGGCGAGCACTTCCCCTAAAGAATTACACTGGCAATAATCGCGCGTCTCAAAAAAAATGAAAATTTTAATGCTGAGTCTTGATAAGAATATTTTCCAAAAAGGATCCGATGTGAGGTCTTGGATGGTTGAATATGGCAAATTGACCGACGAATTGCGGATTATTGTGTACACAAAGCCGGGTTTTGAACCCGAGCAAATTTCCGACAACACTTGGGCTTATCCCACAAACAACCGTTTTAATTTTCTGTATTTCGGACGGGCTTATAACATTGCCAAGAATTTTTTGAAGGACGGAAAATTTTTGGTAACCTCTCAAGACGCGATGGCTAACCTCTTGGCATTGGCTTTAAAAATCAAGTTTAAGGCGAAATTTCAAGCGCAAATCCACACGGATTTTTCAAGTCTTTATTTTAAAAAGGAGTCTTTAAAAAATTTCCTGCGTTTTTTGGTTTATCGCTTTTCAATAAAATACGCTGATTGCGTTCGTGTCGTATCAGAAAGAATAAAAAAATCTCTACAAACTAAAAACTACCCGCCCGCAGCGCTTGAGCGCAGCGATAGTGGGCGCGGCAAACTAAAAACTGAACCGCAGGTTCTCCCAATCTTTGTTGACATTGAAAAAATCAAAAACGCGCCGGTTAAAATAAGCCTTCGCGAGCAGTATCCGCAATTTGATTTCATTATTCTAATGGCGAGCCGGCTCACGAAAGAAAAAAATATCGGAATGGCGATAAGGGCGATGAGGGGTGTCGTTAAAAAATATCCAAAAACCGGACTGATAATCATCGGGGAGGGAGCGGAAGAAAAAAAGCTGAAAGCCGAAAGCCGAAAGCTGAAAGCAAACATAGTCTTTGAAAATTGGGCGGACGACTTGGCGTCGTATTACAAAACCGCCGACCTGTTCCTGCTCACTTCAAATTACGAGGGCTACGGAAGAACGATTATCGAGGCGATGGCGGCGAGCCGCGCGGTGGTAATGACGGATGTCGGCATTGCCGGAGAAATAATAAAAGACGGATACAACGGGCTCGTCGTTCCGGTCGGGGACGCGCGGACGCTGGAAGAGGCGCTTGTAAAAGCGATCGGCGACAAGTTTCTGCGGGGAAATCTGGTCATAAGCGCCGAATACGCGCTCCTCAACCTCCCCTCAAAAGCCGAATATCTTGAAAACCTCAAAAAAACCTGGGAAAATTGCGCCGCAAAGGCGAACAAAACAGGAATTGGTGTATAATGAACAATATGAATTTATTTGATGAATGGAACGCGTTAAAAAAGAGTTTGGATGACCGCGACCGGCGGGTGTTTTTCAAAGAGCGGGATATTTTCTACGCGTCCCTTGGAAAAAATATCGGCTTTGAGCAAGAAGGAAAAAATGATAATTTTTCCAGGCCAGTCGTCGTTCTGAGAAAATTCAACAACAGTGTTTTTTTATGCGTTCCGCTAACAACTAAACAAAAAGCGGGCATTTTTTACTTTAATTTTTGCGTCAAGAACAGAAAAAACAGCGCTATTTTATCTCAAATAAGACTGATAGACTCAAAAAGGCTGGTTAAAAAACTAGGAATGGTTTCTGTGGATGATTTTGAGAACATGAAAAGAAAAATCGGCAAACTGTTAAAGCTCACCGATTTTTCCTGAGTCTCGTTTTAATGCCCCTTGCGGGGCGATCCCGAAGGAATTTATACTTATATAATATAGACATGAACAAAAAAGTCAAGTTACTTATTATCACGCAAAAGGTGGACAAAAACGACGATGTTTTGGGGTTTTTCCATCGGTGGATTGAAGAGTTCACCAAGCATTGCGAAAAAGTGACCGTCATCTGCCTGCAAAAAGGCGATTATGACCTGCCGGAAAACACAAAAGTCCTTTCCCTCGGGAAAGAAAAAAATCTGACCACCGGCTACCGGCTACTGACTGCCAAACTAAAATACATTTTTAATTTTTACAAATATATTTTCCGCGAGCGAAAAAACTACGACACCGTTTTCGTCCACATGAATCCCGAATATGTAATCCTGGGAGCGCCATTCTGGAAACTGTGGGGCAAAAAAATCGCTCTGTGGTACGCGCATGGAGCCGTTCCTTTCACCTTGAAACTGGCGGAAAAAATGACGGATATCGTTTTCACCTCCACCAAAAGCGGGTTTCGTCTTGTTTCAAAAAAGAAAAAGGTTGTCGGGCAAGGAGTTGACACGGAAAAATTCCAACCACGGCCGGAGGCTGAAAAAAAACCCGGCATTTTCAAAATCATTTCAATCGGAAGAATATCTCCGGTGAAAGATTACAAGACGCTCATAGACGCGATTGAAATTTTGGAGAAACAGGGGGTGAAATTGAATGTTGATATTGTCGGTGCCGCGGGACTTCCCGAACAAGAAAAATATCTTTCCGATCTGAAAGAGACGGTTGCGCGTAAAAATATTTCAGGGGTGATAAATTTTGTCGGAGCCGTTTCAAACAAAGACATCGCGGCGCGCTTACAATCAGCCGATTTATTTGTTAATATGAGTCATACGGGAAGCATGGACAAGGCGATCCTTGAAGCGATGGCGTGCGGATTACCCATTCTGACCTGCAACGAAGCCTTGCTGGAAGTCCTTGGCGAGTATAAAGAGAAACTGATGTATCCCAAAAAAGATTTCAAGGCGTTGGCGGAGAAAATAAGTCGCGTTATCGGAGAAACCGGCGAGGAAAGAAAAAAACTGGGCATGGGGTTAAGGGAAATTGTCGTGAGAAATCATGGCACTGCCGGCCTAATAGCAAAAATCATGGCTTCTTACAAATAATCCGAAAATTTATTTGTTTCGCTCCCGCAGTGTCGTTTTTAGCAATTTTTTCGGTTGTATTTTAATAGTATGAAGGTATTATATTTATTCGCGGGAGAGAGAAAAAGCAAGTTTAAGGGCGAAATTGGAATAGATTATCCTGATACGCAGTTTTACGGATTGAACCACTTGAAAAAGTACGATATTGACGCGGAGTTTAAGGAGTTTGATGACCTTCCGGCGGGCGGTTTTTTCAAAAAGTTTTTAGGATTCAACGCGAGGCACGCGCTGATGTTTTTCTTGGCAAGAAGATACGATGTTGTTTTCGGTTCTTCCTTACTGAATATGATGGTGTTCAAAAAAATATTCAGACCCAAAACCAAATTCGTTCTTTTGAATATCAGCTTAATCAGGGTTTTAAAATCAAATAAAGGTAGGTTTGTAAAAGAGAGATTGATAAAATGGCTTCTTAGAGACATAGACGCGATAGTTTGTTTGGGAAGCGCGCAGAAGGAGTACCTTGCCGACAAATTCGGCTTTTTGAAAAATAAAGTGTTTTTTGTTCCACTGGGGACGGATATTGTTTATTATCACCCGGTTTATAAAGGAAGAAAAAACTTTATATTGTCCGCCGGCAGGGATAATGGCAGAGATTACAAGACAGTGATTAGGGTAGCGGAAAAGATGCCGGAGGAGAATTTTGAAATAGTGTGCAGCAGGAGAAATTTGGCCGGCATCGGTGATATTCCGCCGAATATAAAAATTATTTATGATATTCCAATCGGGGAATTGAGAAAGAAATACAAGGAAGCGAAGATTATGTTGTTAATCACTCATAGCAACGATTATTTGGATGGCGCCGATTGTTCCGGGCAGACTGTACTGCTGGATTCCATGTCTTCCGGACTGCCGGTTGTTGTCAGCAGAAAGCGTTGTTTGCTTGATTACGTAGAGGATGGGCATAGCGCTCTTTTGGTTGATTTTTACGATGTTGAGAGTATTCTTAAAAAGATAAGGTCTTTAAGCAATGAGGAAGTGAGAGTTGGAATTGCCAAGAATGCGAGAGAAAAAACGGAGGATTTTTTTTCAACTGAAAAAATGGCCGAGAAATTGGCGGATGTCTTTAATGTTGTCGTTAAAAAAACAAATTGTCATGTTGCCTGATATTTCTTGTTATTTGTGCTCGTCTCGGGAAATAAAGCGTTTTTATCGTTCAAAGAGAGAGGACGCCTGTTTTTTTAGGTGCCTAAAGTGCGGATTGGTTTTTCTTGATCCGGAGAGGCATTTACGGAACGCTCGGGAGTATTACGGTTCCGTGTTTTATCCGGAGGGATACTCCGGACGCAAAGGTTCTTTGGGCGCTTTTTCCTATAGATTTTTTTTGTTGGACAAACACTTTCCCAAAGGCGGCAAATTTCTTGAAGTGGGCGCAGGTTCCGGCGATTTTCTGCACTTATTGAAGGAAAAAGGGTATAATGCGGAAGGGGTGGAATTATCAAGGCGCGCCGTGGAGCAGGCGAAAGAAAATTACAATTCGGATTTATTTTGCGGGACACTGAACGAAGCGGCTTTTAATGATTACTTCTTTGATTTTATCGCGATGTATCATGTGCTTGAGCATGTGCCGAACCCACTTCCTCTTCTTAAAGAGGTGAACCGCGTGTTGAAGCCGGGCGGCGTTTTGTTGATTGAGCTGCCGCATGTGACGGGCGTTGACGCGCGGTTATCGCGGCGCCTTCTTGAAAATATTCTTGATTATCCGAATCATTTGTATCTCTTCCCCCAAAAAACAATAAAAAAAATGCTTCTGAAATCGGGTTTTGAGATATTGGAGACGGAAAAATCTTTCTCTTTTTTGGCGGCAAACCTCGCGCGAAAATTAATTACTTTCAAACAAAGAAAAAGCAAACTCTCGGACAGCAAGAGGGAGGGCGCGGTTTGCGAACCCCAACGAGCAATTAAAAAGCTAAGGGCGCCAAAAATTCTGAGGAATATTTTCCCGGGAATGAAACTTACGATTGTCGCGAAAAAACCATAATTTGCCAAAATAATGAAAAATAAAATTCCCAATATCGAGAAATTAATTTATATTTGCAACGTAAAAATGCCGACACCAAAAGCGCATGGGGTGCATATGGCAAAAATGTGCGAAGCGTTCGCGGATGCCGGGGTGGATGTTGAGTTTGTCGTTCCTTGGCGACTTACAAAGCTAAAGCGGGACCCTTTTGAATATTACGGAATCAAGAGGAACTTTAAAATAACAAAAATACCCTGCTTGGATCTAGTCAGGATTATTCCTTGGTTCGGTTTTTGGGCGCAATCCTTGTCTTTCGCTTTGTTCTCCGTCTTTCGCTTTTTGCGCGTTCCAAGAGGGGGAGTTGTTATTTACACAAGGGAGTTTTTGTTGGCTTTTGTTTTTAAGAAAATCGGCTTTTACACGGTATACGAATCACACAGGATTCTTTTGAAGAAAAAACTTTATTTTTGGTTCATTAAGAACTCGGACAAAATCGTAACCAATTCAATCGGAGTGGCGGAAGAGTTTAAAAAAAGGTCTTTCAATTATGTCCTTCCCTGTTCCAACGGCGTGGATTTGAATGAGTTTGATTTTGACTTTGGTAAAAGCGCTTTGAGAGGCGAACTTGGCTTACCTGCCGAAAAGAAAATTATTATGTACACCGGATACTTGTACAAATGGAAGGGAATAGATACTGTTTTTGATTCCGCAAGAATTTTAAGTGAAGATCCGAATATTGTTTTTGTTTTGGTGGGGGGATCGGAAAGTGATGTTAAAAAATGCGAGAAAAAAGCAAGGTCGGAGGGGGTGGGCAATATTTTGATTTTGGGCCACAAAAACAAAAAGGAAATGCCGCGATATCTTAAGTCCGCGGACGCGCTCATTCTTCCAAACAGTCCCGTTAGCGAGGAATCAACCAGATACACTTCGCCAATGAAGCTTTTTGAGTATATGGCGAGCGAGGTTCCAATTGTGGCTTCGGATTTGCCTTCAATCAGAGAAATTTTAAACGAACATAATTCGGTCTTGGTTGAGCCGGACAGCGCGAAACAATTGGTCGACGGGATTAAAAAGGTTTTGCAAGAAAGAGATTTTTCGGATAGTATATCAATGCGGGCTCGTTTGGATGTTCAAAACTACACTTGGGGGAAAAGAGCCGCGAAAATACTTGAATTTTTGGCAATATGATTAAAAACCAACAAACAGGCAAACAGCATTATTTTGAAAATTATGACCATAAGGCAAGGTGGTTGAGTTATTATTATCAGATTAGAGAAATTAAAAAAGGAGAAAAGGTTTTGGAAATAGGAATAGGAAACGGGACAGTCGCGGATTATCTCAGAAAGAGAAGCTCTATTGTCACCATGGACATAGACAAAGAATTAAACCCGGATATCGTTGGAGACGTGTTGAATATTCCATTTGAAAACAAGGAATTTGACGTGGTTTTATGCGCGGAAGTCTTGGAGCACTTACCGTTTGAATATTTTGAAAAAGCGTTAAAAGAAATAAGGCGAGTGGGCAAGAGAGCGATAATATCCTTGCCGGACC
>JAADHB010000026.1 GCA_013152035.1 bacterium | reverse complement strand
TTTGGGGGTGTGGTTCCCGCTGTATATTTTGCCGTATATTTTTCTGTCGCCCCCAATGCAATGTTAATTTATTGGTCGCTTTTTGCCATCTTATCCATTGACAGATTATTCTTTAAAAAAATTACGAGCCTGCTCTTATGGAAAATCGTTTTTGTTGCCGGAATTATTATATTAATAATTAAGGATGCCTCTTTGATACCGTTGCTTATGGAAATTCAACAAAAAGGTGCTGACATATGGAAAAATCTCGGATTCTCCTTGCTCATAAACACAATCACGCTCCTCTTTATCTACAGAAGCTATAAATTTATTTCAAAGGGTGTTTAATTGGAGCGGTTTGTTTTTTACAATTTCCCAAGGTCTTACCTTGGGAAATTGTAAAAAAACTTGACTTTTTTGCGGGGGTTTTGCTATACTGTGAAAGTTATAAATAGATGGCAGACAGGTCCGCAAAAACAGCTATAGGAACAGTGACGGAGGCATTGCCTAATGCTACTTTTCGGGTTCGCCTTGAAGACGGAAAGGATATTTTTGGGCATTTGGCGGGCAAGATGCGGATGTACAGAATCAGGGTTTTGGTCGGCGACAGGGTGAAGGTTGAGCTGAACCCGTACGAAGACACAAAGGCGAGGATAGTAAAAAGGTTGTAAAAATTAAAAATGAAAGTCAGATCTTCGGTTAAAAAAATTTGCAAAGACTGCAAACTGGTCAGGCGAAGCGGCCGGGTTTATGTTATCTGCAAAAAGAATCCGAAGCATAAGCAGCGACAAGGATAATGAGAATAGCAGGAACAAACATACCCGATAACAAGAAACTGGAGGTCGCGCTGACTTATGTTTTTGGCATTGGGCCGTTCAGGGCGAAAACGATTCTTGAAAAGGCGAAAGTTTCTTTTGACAAAAAAGCGAAAGATCTCTCCGAAAAGGAAACCGGCGCCATAAGAGAATTGGTGGAAAAATACAGGATTGAGGGGGATTTGCGGAGAGAGGTTTCCTCAAACATAAAAAGATTGAAAGAGATAAAATGCTACAGGGGGATCCGGCACATCAGGCATTTGCCGTCAAGAGGGCAGAGGACATCCACGAATTCGCGAACAACGAGGCCGTACAAGGGCCGAATGACGATGGGAAGCGGAAGGAAAAAACTTGATAAGAAATAATCACGGTATATTATGGGAAAAAAACGAATTATAAAAAAAACGGGAGGAGGCGCGAGAGGCGCCGCGAGGCACGGAATAGGGAAAATTCCCAAAAGGAAGCTTTCCGGCGGTATTTTGAATATCCAGTCAACTTATAACAGCACGCTGATAACTTTCGCTGACAAAGAAGGGAACGCGATTATGCAGTCCTCAAGCGGAGCCCTCGGTTTTAAGGGAGCTAAAAAGGGGACGCCGTTCGCCGCCGCCAAGATTGCCGAACTGCTCGCCGAAAAAGCGATAATGATGGGAGTGAAAGAGGTTGATGTCGTCGTGAAGGGGGTCGGGTCCGGAAGGGAGGCGGCGGTTCGTTCTTTCGCCGCGAAGGGCATTGAGATAAGTTCAATTAAGGATATTACGCCGGTGCCGCATAACGGCCCGAGGCCTCCGAAACCGAGGCGAGTATAAATTTATATATTATTATGTTAGGCGACAAATGTAAAAAATGCAGAAGGGCGCGGCAAAAACTCTTTTTGAAAGGGGAGAAATGCCATACCCCGAAATGTCCGATTACGACCAAGCCCTACGCTCCCGGAGCCACCGGCAAAGGCGGCGGCAAGAATGTGAGGAGGGGCGGGTCGGAATACGGAATACAGCTTCGCGAAAAGCAGAAGGTGAAGTTCGGTTACGGCTTGAGAGAGCGCCAATTCGTGAATTACGCGAAAGAGGCGGTTAAGGCGCCCGGGGCGGACACTTCCGCGAAGTTCTTTGAGCTTCTTGAATCGCGGCTGGACAGTATTGTTTTTCGGCTCGGCTTGGCGGATTCCAGATCAAAGGCGAGGCAGATTGTTTCTCACGGGCACATAACGGTAAACGGCAGAAGGGTTGATATCCCTTCTTACAGAATAAAAAAGGGGGACAAGATCGCCATCAGGCCGCAGTCGGCGCCAAAGGGGATTTTCAGCGGCCTTGACCTTAGGTTGAAAAAATACAGCCCGCCGGCGTGGTTGAAACTGGACAAAGACGGCAAGACGGGTGAGATTTGCGGACTGCCGTCCGTCGGCGAGGAAGCCGGAATGGAAGGAAGTTTAAATACAATAATTGAATTTTATTCGCGTTAATTAATTCGGGTGATTGGCGATTGAAGTTTGGCGGACGGGAACACCGAACGGCAAACGGCAAAAACCAAAAACCAAATTTATGGATTGCAACATTTCATTGCCTTCAAAACCAAAAATCGTCCACGAGGAAGGAAACAAGGGCGTCTATGAGATTGACGGCCTCTACGCCGGCTACGGGCACACGCTCGGAAACTCATTGAGAAGGGTTATTTTATCCTCTCTTCCGGGTTCCGCCGTCACCAGAGTGAAGATAGAGGGCGTGGCGCACGAATTCTCGTCCATTCCGGGAATAAAGGAGGATGTAATCAATATCCTTTTGAATCTTAAGAAGGTCAGGTTCAAACTGCATTCCGATGAGCCGCAGGTGGCGACCATCTCCGTGAAAGGAGCGAAGGAGGTGACGGCCAAAGACATAAAAGTTCCGTCCCAGTTGGAGGTTTTGAACAAAGACCGGCACATCGCGTCTTTGACATCCAAGGACGCGAAGCTTGAAATGGAAATTGTCGTGGAGAAAGGGCTCGGATACGTGCCGAGGGAACAGCTCCACAACGGGAAGGTTGGCGTCGGAGAAATAGTTATGGATGCCGTTTTCACTCCCGTAAAAAGAGTGAATTACGAGGTGGAGAATATGCGCGTCGGAGATCGCACGGACTACAACCGGCTTCGATTCTCAATAGAGACGGACGGAATTATTTCTCCGCGCGAATCGCTTGAAAAGGCGATAGAGATTGTGATAAACCATTTAAGGGCGATTGTCGGCTTCAAGGAGGAGGAATTCGCCTTTCCCGAGGAAATATCCATGCCGGAAGCCGCGGTTGAGGAAGAAAAAAGCGAAGGGAAGCCGGAGGACGCTGAAATAATGAAAACAAGAATTGAAGATCTGCAGATTTCGTCAAGGACATTGAGCGCGCTGTCGGACGCCGGCATCAGGACCGTCGGAGGGCTGGCGAGAAAGAAAGAGGAGGATTTGCTGGGTATGGAAGGGGTTGGCAAGAAGGCGGTTCAGGAAATCAGGAGAGCTTTGGGGAATTACGGCTTGATACTGAAATAATCGCGAGCCGCGGAGGGTGGATTTTCGCAAAAGGGCAAATTAACCGAAAATTGGCAGTTGAAACATTATGAAGCATAAATCAACGGGAAGAAAATTAGGAAGAAAAAGAAACGCGAGGCGGGCTTTAATGCGATCGCTGGCTGTTAACTTTGTCAGAGACGAGAAGATTAAGACGACCGAGGCGAAGGCGAAGGAGCTCCGCCCGTACATAGAAAAAATGATAACGAAGGGAAAGAGCGGCGCGCTGGCGAGCAGGAGATTGGTTACGGCGAGGATTGGGGAAGACGCGGCGAAAAAGATTTTTTCGGAAATCGCGCCGAAATACAAGGAAAGAAAAGGCGGATACACGAGGATAACCAAGCTTCCGCGAAGGAAAGGGGATGCCGCGAAAATGGCGATTATTGAATTTGTGTAGCATAAATGGTAGGAATATAGTTATGGAAATTATTTTGGATGTAAAAGGAAAAGCGTTGGGGAGGGCGGCCACGGAGGCGGCGGTCATTTTGCGCGGGAAAAATAACACCGATTTCGCGCCGAACCGAATTCCCGACATCAAACTGCTGGTGGAAAACATTGATAAGATAAAAATAACGGGCAACAAACTGAAGCAGAAAAAATACATAAGGCATTCCGGCTACCCGGGATCTTTGAAAACCGCCGCCATGGAGGATGTTATTGATAAGAAGGGGACCGGATATGTTTTTGAAAAAGCGGTGAGCGGGATGCTTCCGAAAAACAAACTGAGAAAGCAAATGTTAAAGAATCTTATTATCAAGTAATCAATTTTTAAATTATGCCAACAGATCAGGAAAAAATAAAAACCGAAACCGAGGAGACCAAAAGCGCCGCCGGAAACAACAACCGGTATTTTGAGGCGGTCGGAAGAAGGAAGACTTCGGTCGCGAGAGTGCGCCTGTTCAGCAAGGGCGACGCGAAAATCACGGTTAACGAGAAAAAGGCGGAGGACTATTTCCCGACCCCGGAATTGATGAGCATAATTGAAGATCCTTTGAAAAAAATGAAGCTGCTCGGCAAGTTCAAGGTGCTCGTAAAAATCTCGGGCGGAGGGGTAAAGTCGCAGGCGGAAGCGTTGAGGCACGGAATAGCCAGGGCGCTCGTTGAATTCAACGCCGATTTCAGGAAGCGAATGAAGAAAGCGGGATTTTTAATCCGCGACCCTCGAATGAAAGAACGCCGAAAATTCGGCCTCAAAAAAGCGCGCAAAGCGGCGCAATGGAGGAAGAGATAAAACCCCCACACAACTTTTCTTGACTATTTGTAATCTGTCTGCTATAATGCAGGCAGATTTTGGTATTGTAATTCCGGTTGTTTTACAACTGAAAATAAACTTCAAAAAATTACTGAACACAAAGGAGGAGAGATGAAAAAGATATTTTTTGCGATTGCGATTTTGGTCGTTATGGTGGTTTTAGCTTCCGTGGCGTATGCCACGGAAGGGGAGGTAAAGATAGAAAGGGGCAGATTTCGCCTAGTTACCGAAGGGTCGTTGATTAAAACCAACGACACAGAAACGATCATCAGCAACCAGAGGGGGTCGCTAATCGCGAAACTTACCCCGGGAACAAAAGTCCCGATTTGCGAGTCCCGCAAGGAGCGGGATGGATTGTGGCACTATGCCACAATCACAGAGTGCAAAAAGACAATCTCTTACGACAAGGCTAGCAATAGTTTTATCGTAGAGAATGTGGAAAAGGAGGAGAAGCGGGAAAGAAAATTTAATCCCTTTTTCGCCGTCATCCTCGGTGGGCTCCTCTGTATGGGGGCAGCCAACGTAACAAGAAAGGGATGGTTTGCGGCGGGGGCCATCTCCTTTGCCATCGTAGGGCTGTTTATCGCTAGCCCTTTTCCATCATCACCCCTTTTTAGCGCCGGTCTTCTTTTGGGTTATACCGGTGCCCTTGTCGCCAGCATGGGGGTCTTTATTGCCGGTGTCATTGAACAACAAAAAATGTATTGGATAAGCTCAATTCTTTTTTATTTTTTATTCGCCATAGAGGCGACAGCCTACATATTCAATCTGGTTTGAAGAAGGGTAACTTGAACACCCGCCGGCAACGATGATAAAGTCATTGTTGCCGGTTTTTTATTTTTGAATTTACAAATGAAAGGCGATTTTTTTGCTTGCGTTCGCGCCGGTATTTTGATAATATGCTCTTGTAATGCCCGACAAAAAAGGCGCTCAAATTGACGATATTGTTTTTGAGGAAGAGGGGGCTTCCGCGGGTTTTGAGTTGAAGAAATTGCGGGAAAAACTGAAAGAGTGCCAAAGGCAGAAGGACGAATATCTCGCCGGATGGCAAAGGGCGAAGGCCGATCTCGTGAACGCGAGAAACGAGGAGGAAAAAAGGAGCGAGGAATTTAGGAAATACGCGGAACTGTCGCTAATTGAGGACATTTTGCCCGTCGTGGACGGCTTTGAGAACGCTTTCAAAGAGGAGAGTTGGAAAAAAGTTGACAAAGCTTGGCAGAATGGTATAAAATACTTGTACAACCAATTTATAAGTGTTTTAAAAGAACATAACCTTGAGCCGATAGACGCCGTTGGCAAAAAATTCAATCCGGAAGAGCATGAGGCGTTCGCGGAAGTCTCGGTTGACGATGAAAAGGATGACGGAATAGTGATTGAAGAACTGAGAAAAGGATATAAAATGCGCGGCAAAGTCGTAAGACCGGCTCAAGTTAAGGTCGGAAAGTATAAGGCGTAACATTCGAAATTTCGAATTTAAAAAAATATGACAAAAATATTAGGAATAGATTTAGGAACAACAAACTCGGCGATGGCGGTCGTTGAAGGGGGAGAGCCGAAAATTTTGGAGAACGCGGAGGGCAACAGAACAACCCCCTCCATGGTCGCCATTTCAAAAACGGGGGAACGCCTTGTGGGCCTTTTGGCGAAAAGGCAGGCGATTACCAACGCTGAAAATACGGTTTTTTCCGTCAAACGGCTTATCGGACGCAAGTTCAGCGATGCCGAGATTCAAAAGGACAGGGAATTGATGCCGTACAAGATTGAAGAGGGCAAGGACGGTGGAGTCGTGGTGAAGATGGGGGACAAGACATACCGACCGGAGGAAATTTCCGCGATGATACTCCAAAAATTGAAGCGCGACGCTGAGGAGCGCCTTGGAGAGAAGGTGGAGGAGGCGATTATCACCGTGCCGGCCTATTTCAATGACGCGCAGAGAAAGGCGACCAAGGATGCCGGGGAAATCGCCGGCTTGAAGGTGAGTAGAATAATCAACGAGCCGACGGCGGCGGCGCTGGCGTACGGATTCAACAAAAAGAAAGACGAACAGATTGTCGTTTACGACTTAGGCGGCGGAACTTTTGATGTTTCGGTTCTTGAGGTCGGCGATGATGTCATTGAAGTGAAAGCGACGGACGGGGATACCCATCTCGGAGGGGATGACATTGACCAGAAAATTATAGCGTGGATTGTTGACGAATTCAGAAAAGAAAGCGGCGTGGATGTTTCAAAAGATTTTATGGCGCTTCAGCGCTTGAAGGAGGCGGCGGAGAAAGCCAAACACGAACTTTCCAGCACAATGGAAACGGAGATAAACATTCCTTTTATCACATCAGACGCGTCCGGGCCAAAGCACCTCTTGCTCAAACTGACCAGAGCCAAACTTGAGGAGCTGGTGGGCGATTTCATCAGGAAATCCATTGAGATAACGAAAAAAGCGGTTGAGGCGTCCGGTTTCAAAATTGAAGATATTGACGAGATTATTTTGGTCGGAGGCCAAACGAGAATGCCCGCCGTCCAAAACGCGGTCAAGGAGCTTTTCGGAAAAGAACCGAACAAATCAATCAACCCGGATGAAGTTGTCGCGCTTGGCGCCGCCGTGCAGGGCGGGATTATGCGTGGGGATGTCAAAGATGTTTTGCTTCTTGATGTCATTCCGCTGTCGCTCGGGATTGAAACGCTCGGAGGCGTTTGCACGAAACTGATTGAGAAAAACACGACTATCCCGGCAAGCAAAAGCCAGGTCTTCTCAACCGCGGCGGACAACCAAACTTCCGTTGAAATCCATGTTTTGCAGGGCGAGCGGGAAATGGCGGCTGACAACAAATCCCTCGGGAGGTTCATTCTTGACGGAGTGGCGCCGGCGCCGAGAGGGCTTCCGCAAATAGAGGTGACTTTTGACATTGACGCCAACGGGATTTTGAGCGTAAAAGCGAAAGACAAGGCGACGGGCAAAGAGCAGTCAATACGCATTGAGGCGTCTTCCGGGCTGTCAAAAGAAGAAATTGAGAAAATGAAAAAAGACGCGGAGGCGCACGCGGAGGACGATAAAAAGAAAAAGGAATTGATTGACGCGCGGAATATGGCTGACTCTCTTGTTTACACTTCGGAAAAATCATTGAAGGACGCGGGAGATAAGGTTCCCGCCGACACCAAAAAAGAAATTGAAGAAAAAATTGAGGCGCTTAAAAAAGTGAAAGACGGAGAAGATTTGGCGGCAATCAAAAACGCGACCGAAGAGCTTTCAAAGGCGATTCAGAAAATAGGCGAACTGCTCTACAAACAGCAGTCCGAGCAAAAGGCGGAGGGCGGAAGCGCCGATTCGTCCCAGAGCGGGCAGGCGAGAGACGCGGATTTTGAGGAGAAAAAGGAGGAGGGCGGCGAAAAGGACAAAAACTAAAACCGGAAAAAGAGATGCGCCAGTGTCGGTACCAATGCGAAGAAAACAAAATCCTAAAATCTCCACCGTGACTCCAATGCTCCGAAAACCAAATTTTAAAAATCGCTTATCCTTAGCCGCCCACTGCCTACGATTTTCAAACTTTGTTTTCTCCACATCGGTTGGTCTCCAGGTTTGTTTTCTCGCCCCTAGCGTGCAATAATACCAATATGACATCAAATAACTATTACGAAATTCTTGGCGTGCCGAAAGGCGCCACAAAAGAAGAAATAAAAAAAGCCTATCGCAAGCTCGCGCATAAGCATCACCCTGATAAAAACGGCGGTACTGACGACAAATTCAAGGAGATAAGCGAGGCTTATTCCGTTTTGAGCGATGAAAAGAAACGCGCCGAGTATGACACCTATGGCAGGGTTTTTAGCGGCGGGCAAGGACCGTCCGGACAGGGCGGATCAGCTCCCGGCTGGGATTTCGGCGGTTTCGGAGGCGCTTCAAATTTTGACTTGAACGATATTTTTGAAACTTTTTTCGGAGGAGGCGCCGCCCAGGGGCGCGCCAAAAGAGGGAGGGATATTTCAATTGACCTTGAAATTTCTTTTGAGGAGGCCGTGTTCGGAGTTGAACGAAGCGTTTTAATTTCAAAAATAGCCGTTTGCGACAAGTGCGGCGGAAACGGAGCCGAGCCGGGGACCGATACGAAAAAATGCTCCTATTGCCAGGGCAAGGGGAAAGTTCACGAAACAAGGAAATCGTTTTTCGGCAGTTTTACATCCTTGCGCGAGTGCGATAAGTGCGGCGGGAAGGGAAACATTCCTTCAAAAAAATGTTCCGCTTGCCGCGGCAACGGCGTAATGCCGAAAAGGGAAGAGATAAAAATAACCGTCCCTTCCGGAATTGAGGATGGAGAAATGATAAAATTGGCGGGAGCCGGAGAGGCGGCCGCCAACGGAATCCCCGGGGATCTTTACGTTAAAATTCATGTCTTGCCCCACCCTGTTTTCAGGAGGAGCGGGAGGGACATCGTCATGGATCTTGACGTTAAAATATCGGACGCTTTGCTCGGCGCGGAAAAAGAAATCAAAATTTTTGACAAATCAATCAAGCTGAAAATCCCCGCCGGAATTGATTCCGGAGAAGTGCTGCGGGCGAAAGGCCTCGGTATGCCCCAACCGAGCGGAACGCGGGGCGATCTGCTGATTAAAATTATGGTCAGGACGCCGAAGAAAATTTCAAGGAAAGCGAAGAAGCTTATTGAAGAACTTAAGGAAGAAGGGTTATAATAGAGATATGTCTTTTGAACAAATTAACGCGATACTGGGAAACCCGTCTTGGGATGTTTTGGTCGTGTTCGCCTTCGTCGCCGTAGGTTTTTTTTACGGCATCTCCGCCGGCAAGACGCGGTTGATTTCTTTCTTGTTCGCCCTGTATGTCTCGGGATTCTTGTTCAAAAATTTTTATTATCTGGACCGCCTGATAAAAGGCGGAACGATTGTTGAAACATTTCTCGCGAGAGGGTTTGTTTTCTTTTTGATTGTTCTCGCCCTGTCCGCCCTTTTCTCAAGATTCATAAAGGCGCACCAGGATTCATCCGAAAAAAACTGGTGGCACATTCTGTTGATTAGCTTTCTCGCGAGCGGATTGATGTTCAGTTATCTTTTCCATCTCTTTCCGGCGCGCGATATTTTCACCTTTTCTCCGGTCGTCCAAAACATTTTCGCGTCCGACGCCGCCTTCTTCTGGTGGCTGACATTGCCGCTGGTGGCCTTGTTTTTAGCCCGCAGATAATATGAATAAAAATAAAAAAATACTGTTAATATTCGGACACCCAATGAGAGACAGTTTTTGCGGAGCGTTGGCGCGAGCGTATGTTGGCGGGGCAAAATCGTCGGGGGCGGAGGTCAGGGAAATTTATCTCGGCGAATTGGATTTTGACCCGATTCTTCACAAAGGTTACAAAGAGGTCCAGGAATTGGAGCCGGGGCTGAACAAAGCGAGAGAGGACATAAAGTGGGCGGAACACATAGTGTTCGTTTATCCGACATGGTGGGGGACGATGCCGGCGTTGCTGAAAGGATTTTTTGACAGAGTTTTTCTTCCAAGATTCGCTTTTAAGTTCACGGGCAAGTATTCGTGGGAGAAATTGCTCAAGGGCCGTTCCGCTCGCCTGCTGGTGACGATGGACGCGCCGCCGTTTTTTTACAAATTATTCCTCGGAGCCTCGGGCGTTAAAACCATAAAAAAGGCGATACTTCTAATGTCCGGCGTGAGTCCCGTCAAAGTGACGATGTTCGGCTCGCTCAAAAACTCCTCCGAAGCCAAAAGAAAAAAATGGCTTCAAAAAGCCGAGAAACTCGGCAAAAAACTCGCGTAAATTTTTAACTTTTCCGCCACGCGAACCTCTTTCGTTTTCCGCGTTTTATTTTTATGAAAAAACAACTGACAACACCATTTGAATATTATTGGCTCATCTATGGGTTCAAGAAATGAACCTTATTTTGAATAATTATGTTGAAATTAACTTTTAGTCCTGAGCAAAATACCCCCGAGTTTGTCAAATCAACCGAGGAATATAAAAAGATTTGGGACAAAGACGGAGAAAGGATTGTTGAAAACTTGGAAAGGGCGGCGGAAATGCCTTTTGATAGTAATATCAAGAACATTAAGGTTGTTGTTTATAATGGATACAGTTTTGTTAAGTGGCGCGAGAACAACAACAAAAAGGAAGTGGAGTTTATTAAAATGAGAGCGAGTTATCCTGCAGAAATAAAAACAGGCACGCTTATTCATGAGCTTGGGCACATCTTACTCTTAAATTTAAAGGGATTCAGGCACGAAGGGGTTTTTGTGGGGATGGAGAGAACTTTGTTTTTAATTTTATTTGATGTTTGGGAAGAACTTTTCGGCAAAAAATTTGCCGAAAATCAGGTGATCGTCGAAAGCAAGCGAACCGGAATATTTGACTACAAAGAGGCGTGGCGATGGGCGCTTTCCATGAATAGAGAAAAAAGGCAGGATTTGTTGAAAATCTCAAAAGAGATTTCAGCCGTTGAAAATAAAGGAAATGCAAAAGAAATATTAAAATAGAATTTTGTCTAAAAGTGAGGAGGTAAGGCGGCGGAGGATGGGTTTTTTCGTCCGGAAGTGATAAACTGAAATTATTATGAACACCGGAACGCTTTATGTTGTCGCCACGCCGATCGGAAATCTTGAAGACATCACTTTGAGGGCCTTGAGGATTTTGAAGGAGGTGAACTTAATCGCCTGCGAGGACACAAGGGTGGCGAGGAAATTGCTCAACCATTTTGAAATCGGAACGCCCACGATTTCATATTTTCAGCATTCAAAAGTTTCCAAGACGGACAGAATAATCCGCGAACTGCTCGCGGGTAAGAATGTCGCTCTGGTTACCGACGCCGGCACTCCGGGCATCAGCGACCCGGGAAATGTTTTGGTCGCGGAAGCCGCCGAAAACGAAATAAAAGTTGAACCGATTCCCGGACCCTCAGCGCTCGCCGCGCTGTTGAGCGTTTCCGGAATAAACGCGCAGAAATTCGTTTTTATGGCGTTTCCGCCTCATAAAAAAGGAAGAAGAAAATTTTTTCAAGAGGTCGCGGAAACGAAATATCCCGTCGTTTATTACGAATCGCCCCATCGCTTCATAAAAAACCTTGAGCTTCTGGCGGAAATGTCGCCGGACAAACGGCTTATCGTCGGCAGGGAACTGACCAAAATGTTCGAGGAAGTCCTGCGCGGTTCAATCGCGGAGATATTGGAATATTTCAAAACGAACGAGGAAAAAATAAAAGGAGAATTTGTTATAATAGCGTTATGATACCGAAAATTTTTCAGACTTTGACATACTGGCCCATTTTTTTAGCCCTAAAATTCTTTGTCCATTACAAAGTAGAGGGGCAGGAGAATTTGAAGGGATTGGAAAATAAAGGGGTTATTTTCGCGTCCAATCACGCGTCTTATCTTGACGGTCCGATTTCAGCCGCGTCTATGCCGAGAAACAGCCTGTTCCCCAGAGATTTTTTTCCGATAAGATTCCTGGCATTCAAGAAGTTTTTTGGATTGAGGGGGCAATTTCCGTTTCCTATTTCCATTCTTGTCACTTTTTACGTAAGAATAAACGGCTCCATTCCGGTGGAAAAAACGGGCGGGGACTTATTTAAGGCGTTAAGCGCCGCAATAAACGGGTTGAAACAGGGAGGAAAACTGTGGATTTACCCTGAAGGCGCGATAACCAAAGACGGAAAACTGCGGCAGGGCAAAAGGGGTGTGGTGTTTTTGCACCGGCGAACAAAAGCCCCAATTGTACCCGTTGCGATAATTGGAAATTACGGCATTTTGTCGCCGGGAACTATTCTTCGTAAAAACAAGATTAAGGTGAAAATAGGCAAACCGATCTATTCCCTCGGGGATGTTTCCCTTGAAGACGGCGCAAGCGCAGTCATGCGCGTAATCGGAGAGTTGATAAAGTCCGATTACTAAAAGAAGAACGCGAATTCCAAACGCGTGCTTCTTTTTGCCTATTTTGGATGAACTTGGTATAATTTAAGGAATGAAAGCCGTAATTTTGGCGCTCCATGCGTTCCGAGATTTGATTGTCAGATATTTGCCTCGGATGAAAAAAAAGGGCGGGTTCGCGTTTTTGGTGCATCCAAGAGACATCTCGGATGTGTATCGCAAATACCCGTTCACGAGATATGTTTCTGATAAAAAATTGAAGTGGTTTTTGCGGCGTTTTTGGCCGGTTGTTTTGTCGAAGGTGGATGGAATGAAAGATCAAAACGGCAAAGAAGTTCCGGGTTGGATAATTACGATACCTCTGACCGCCGAGCAAATGATGAATGACCGCGAATTGGCATCTAAAAAAATTGTTCAGGCGATTAAGCTGGCGGAAAAATTCGGGGCGTCAATAATAGGGCTGGGCGCGTTGACGGCTTCCCTTACAAAAGGAGGTCTGGATTTAGTTGGGAAGGTGGAGGCGGGAATTACGACCGGCAGGGCGTACACAACAAAAAATGTCGTGGAGAATGTTTTAGCCGCCGCGGACAGGCTGGAAATGGATTTAAAAAACTCAACCATAGGGATAGTCGGCGCCGCCGGCGGAATCGGTTCTGCGTGCGCCAAGATTTTATCGGCAAGAGGAGTCAAGAATTTTATTTTAGTTGACTTGGAGAGAAAGAAAGATTCAATCAATAATTTAATTAAAGAAATCAGAACGGACACCGGTCAAGACGATTTTGAGTTCAAAGTATCTTCCCGAATTGGTGATATTTATCCGGCTGATATTATTATTGCCGCCACGAACGCGCCGGAAGTAGTCATTAAGCCGGATGATCTAAAACCAGGCGCCGTAATAGTGAATGACGCTCAACCCTCCGATATTTCCCCCGAAGTTTTCAGTGAAAGAGATGATGTGCTTATTATAGAAGGGGGGGTGATAAGCACGCCGGGGATAAAATATCATTTTAATTTCGGGTTGGTCAACAAGGAAGATATTTTTTGCTGTTTGGGCGAAACACTGGCGTTGTCTTATGCGAATTGGGATAAGGATTACGCCATCGGTTATTTGGACTTGGAATTGATTGATGATATCTCAAAAATTATAAGCAAACTTGATTTCCGGCTGGCCAAATTTCAAAATACAGTGGAGGGTGAAATAGGAGAAGCCAAAATAAACAAAATTAAAGGCATTATAGCGAGACAAACATAAATTTATGGGTTATCTGGATTTTAAAAACACATTATTATTTTTGATTGGAATTGTTAATCTTGTTTTTGGGTCGGTTATTTATCTGAAAAACAGAAGGAGCAAAACGAATCTGTGGTTTTTTTTGGTCGCGCTAAGCGTTACATTCTGGGTTTTTTCAATGTTTTTTTTCAGGTCGTTTGAATTCGCGAGTGTTTTGGGCGCGAGAATGTTGTATTTATCAGCATCGCTTATTCCTGTTTCTTTCCTTTATTTCACATTCGTGTTTCCCAAAGATAAAATTAATTTTAATGTCCCGCAAAAATATTTGTTGCCGATTCCGTTTATATTGGCGGCGGCGGCGAGCCTTTGGCCCGATTTTTTAATAACGGCGGTCAGGTTGGTTCCAAATGGAGAGAATATTATTTTTTTTAACCAAAAAGTACATTTGTTTTACGCAATTTATATAGTTGGCTATTTTGTATTTAGCTATGTTGTTTTATTTAAAAAATATTTGAAGTCATCAGGCGCGCTCAAGATGCAGGTGCAATATATATTCGCGGGGACATTAATATCAACCCTTATTGGAGTGAACACCAATTTGATAATGCCGTACATGGGAATATTTGATTTAAATTGGCTTGGACAAATTATGACATCCGTTATGATTATTTTTATCGCCTATGCCATCGCCAAACACCACTTGATGAATATCAAGGTTATTGCCACCGAGTTATTTTCCGGCGGTATCGTTATGGTTTTGCTGATTGTCTTTTTGACCTCTGAAACTGCCATGGAGTGGTTCGTTAAGGGAGGGTTACTGGTTGTCGGCTCAATATTCAGTTATCTGCTTATCCGCAGCGTGCTCAAGGAGGTGCGGACCCGGGAGGAATTGGAGGATTTGACGGAGAAGCTGAAATCGGCGAACGCGAGGTTGAGGCAGTTGGATGAAGCGAAGTCGGAATTTATTTCCGTCGCTTCGCACCAGCTGCGCGCTCCGCTCACTTCAATCAAGGGTTACTCTTCAATGGTTCTGGAGGGGGCGTACGGGCAGATGCCGGGAAAAATGAAAGAGGTTATTGAAAGAATATTCCAATCAAGCCAACGCCTCATTTTAACCATAGGAGATTTTCTTGACATAAGCCGCATCGAATCGGGAAAAATGAAATACGATTTTGCCGATTTTGCCTTCAAGGATTTAGTGAAAAGCATAACGGATGATTTTGCCGCGAATATCAAAAACAAAGAGGAGGTTACCTTGAAATTCAGTTCCGGAGAGGGTGATTTCAAAATAAAAGCGGATTACGGAAAAATAAGGCAGGTTGTTTCAAACCTTATTGATAACGCGATAAAGTACACCCCGAAAGGAACAGTCGCCGTGTCTTTAGCGAGGGACGAATCGGCAAAGAAGGTTTTGCTTAAAATAGAGGACTCCGGAGTCGGAATTTCTCCGGAAACAATTCCGACTCTTTTCCAAAAATTCAGCCGCGCCAAAGGCATTTCAAAACTGCACACCGACGGTTCGGGGCTTGGGCTTTACGTGGCGAGTGAAATGGTCAAGGCGCATAATGGCAGAATCTGGGTTGAGTCAAAAGGCGAGGGAAAAGGAAGCGCGTTTTTCGTGGAGTTGCCGGTTTCCCAACCGGTTGAAAACGGCGGGAAAATGGTATAGAATGGGAGCCATAAGAGATATTTATGCTGTCAATAATTCTACATTCAATTCTGGCGATTTTAACCACTTTTGGGGTCGCCGTTTTTTATTTTATTTTAAGGAAAGGGAAGAAAGAAAATTCGATAATGAAAAACATATTTTTGTTTTATTCTTTCCTTCTCGGCTATCATCTTTCCTTAATTTTGCCGTTCCTTTTTTCAGGCGGAGATTTAAAAACGATGGCGTGGGGCTATAACCTTGCCGTTGTTTTTATCTTCCTGCTCGTTTCCGCGTTTTTAATGGTGGAGTTCAGCATACTCGGATTTTCCCGGAGAAAATCCCGGACAGTGATTGCTTTTTTTATGTCCATTTGTTTGTTCGTGGTTCTTCTGCAAATTTACGATTTTCGCCTCCCGGTTATTCTTTCTTCGGGATTTATTTTGTGGAACGCGAATTTGGCGGCGGCGTGGATTACGGCACTGGCGGGCTTTGTCGCGGCGATGATTTTTGTCGTGGTATCCTTGAGGAATTGGCCCGCCAATTTAAACTTTAACGAAAAACTGAAAAATGTGCTTCTGGTTATCGGGCTGTTTTCTTTCGGAGTCTCATCAATTATGCATTTCCCCGCGCGCGGCTTTACGCAAATTCTTTTGGCGTTCGTGTTTATTTACGCCGGCACCATATTTTTCACGGCGGCTTTCCTTGTCCCGAAGAAAAAAGAGTTAAGGGTTGAAGAGAATAATGAGAGCGGGTTCGCGGAGGATTTATCAAAATAAATTTAAAAAATATGAAAAGGATTCAAATAAGAGAGATTAAGGGCTTGTCCTTCGAAGCTTCAGCGGAGAAGGAAGAGATCGTGAAAATTTCAGGGTGGGTTGATGTCAGGCGCGACCACGGCAAACTGATTTTTATTGACCTGAGGGACGCGACCGGCAAGGTCCAGCTTGTCGTTTTGCCTTCCGAAAAGGAGGCGCATCAAATTGCCGACACCGTCAGGCCGGAGTGGGTGATAGAGGTTGAAGGGGAGGCGAAGAGGCGGCCGGACAATATGGCGAACGCGGACTCCGAACTCGGCGGCTTTGAAGTTCTGGTGAAAAAAATCTCGGTTCTCAACGAAGCGAAAACTCCTCCTTTTGAAATAGGGACGGACGGATACGAGGTTGGCGAAGAAGTCCGCCTTAAATACAGATACCTGGATCTGCGCCGCGAGCGGCTCCAGAAAAATATCCGCGACAGATACAGGGCGTTGAAATTCATCAGAGATTATCTGACCGATAAAGATTTTGTTGAAATAGAAACTCCTATTTTGACCAAATCAACGCCGGAAGGGGCGCGCGATTTCGTTGTCCCGTCCAGAACTCAGAAGGGAAAATTTTACGCTCTGCCGCAATCTCCCCAGCAATACAAACAACTTCTAATGGCTTCCGGTTTTGAAAAATATTTCCAAATCGCGAAGTGTATGCGCGATGAGGATACCAGAAGCGATCGCCAGCCGGAATTTACCCAGCTTGATATGGAAATGGCGTTTACGGAAAAGGAAGACATTATGAATTTGAACGAAGCCTTGATAATCGGCATGGTCAAGGAACTTATGCCGGAGAAAAAAATAAAAGAAATTCCGTTCCCCAGATTGCCGTTTAAAGAAGTTATGGAAAAATACGGGACGGACAGGCCGGATTTAAGGGAAGATAAAAACGACCCGAATGAGTTGGCGTTTTGCTGGGTGGTTGATTTTCCGTTTTTTGAAAAGAACGACAAGGGAGGATGGACTTTCACGCACAATCCTTTTTCCGCGCCCGCCAAGGAGTATGAAGAAATGTTGATGAAAAAAGAAAATGTCGGCGAAATTATCGCCACTCAATACGATCTCGTCCTGAACGGATTTGAGATTGCCGGAGGGAGTATCCGAAACCACAGACCGGAGGCGCTGAAAAAAGTTTTTGAAATTCTCGGTTTCAGCGACGAGGAAATTGGAAAGAACTTCGGGCATATGCTTTCCGCTTTTGAATACGGAGCTCCGCCTCACGGCGGAATCGCTTTCGGGCTTGACCGGATTGTCGCAATTTTGAAAAACGAACCGAGCATCCGCGAGGTAATCGCCTTTCCGAAAACGGGCGACAGCCGCGACTTGATGATGGACGCGCCGAGCGAAATCAGCCAGGAACAACTGGACGAACTCGGGATAGAGATTAAAAAGAACAAGGATTAAGCAATCAACAATATGGACAAAGAAATTACAACGACAAAAATAGCGATTTTTCAAAAAAGAGAAGTCCGTAAAGTTATTCACAATAATGAATGGTGGTTTTCGGTTATTGATGTTTGTGGCGCTTTAACCGACAGTATTGACGCAGGAGCTTATTGGAGAAAATTAAAACAAAGACTGAAGGATGAGGGAAGTGAAGTCGTGACATTTTGTCACGGGTTGAAATTACCGGCACCTGATGGAAAAATGAGAGAGACAGATTGCGCCAACACCGAAGGTGTTTTTCGCATAATCCAATCAATCCCTTCGCCAAAAGCCGAACCTTTCAAGCGTTGGCTGGCAAAAGTCGGTTATGAGCGCGTAAAAGAAATAGAGGACCCGGAACTGGCGACAAAAAGAACGAGGGCGCTTTACAGGGCAAAGGGATATTCCGGCGCGTGGATTGAAAAAAGAATGCGAGGCATTGAAGTTCGCGCGACATTGACAAACGAATGGAAAAATCGTGGGGTGAAAGAGGGGCAGGAGTACGCGATTTTAACGGCTGAAATATCAAAAGCGACTTTTGGCATAACGCCGAGTGAATACCAAAAACTGAAAGGATTGAAAAGGGAGAATTTGCGGGACCATATGGACGATTTGGAACTAATCTTTACGATGTTGGGCGAGGCTTCAACAACGGAAATCGCTAAAAATAAAAACGCCCAAGGGCTGAAAAAGAATAAAATTGCCGCGAAAGAGGGCGGAAGCGTAGCGGGCAAGGCGAGGAAAGATCTGGAAAGAAAAACCGGCAAAAAAGTTTCAACAAGCAGGAATTATCTTCCAAAAAAGAAAAGAGTGAAGAAATTGAAATAAAAAACTAATTTATGGCGGGAAAAAAAGAGGCAAAAGACGCGCAAAGGCGGTCCGCTCGAAGCGAGGCTTTGTCCGCCAAAGGCGAGGCTCCGCTTATAAAAGTTAAGGTGTTCGCGGAGGCGAAAAAAGCGGAGGCGCGGAAGGAGGGCGGCCGGTTTTTTGTTTACGTAAAATCCAAAAGGCGCGAGGGGAGGGCGAACGATGAGGCGATTGAATTGCTGGCGAACCTGCTGAACATCCCCAAAAAGAGAATCGTAATCATAAAAGGCGCGCGAACGCCGAACAAAATCGTAAAAATAATCCCGCAAACGGAAATTGTGGCACGATAAAAGACAATGAAAAAAGATTTTGACAAATGGAATTCAATAAAAAAGAAGCTTGAAGAAGTTGATATAAAAAAATATATACACCCTAGAGAAATATGGTGGTGTTCCCTTGGTCTAAATCTCGGCGCTGAAATTGATGGGAAAAATGAAAATTTTGAAAGACCCGTAATAATTATGAAAGTCTACAATAAAGAAACCATGGTTGTTCTGCCTTTAACCACGAAGCAGAAAGATGACAAATTTCATTATAAAATTCAAACAGAAGAAAAAACCATCTGGGCAAAGCTTACACAAGTAAGACTCGTAAGCAATAAAAGATTACTGAGAAAAGTTGATGTGCTGAACAAAAAATCTTTTAGTTCTTTAAGGCAAGCGTGGCTGCAGTTGCTGTAAACAAATCGGACCCCGCGCAAGCGCGGGGTCCTCGGAGGCCGAAGCCATAATACTTTTAGTATATACGCCAATAACGGGAAGTCAAGCAAAAAATACAAAGCTGTGGATATCTAAACCCACTTGGAGACTCAAACTCCAAGTGGGGGCGGTGTGTGCTATAATGATACGGTAATATTATGTACGAAGTTAAAACCGCGCAATTTGAGGGGCCGTTGGATTTGCTTTTGGGGCTTATAGAAAAACGCAAAGTTTCCATTAACGATGTTTCTCTCGCCGGAATCGCCGAGCGGTATCTTGAATATCTGAGGCGACTGCGAAATTTCCCGCTGGAAGAGGCCGCCGGTTTTGTCGTTATCGCTTCCACGCTGATGGTCATAAAATCCCGCTCCCTGATGCCTTCAATGGAGTTGACGGAAGAAGAGGAGCGGAGCATTGAGGAACTTGAGGATAGATTGAAAATTTATCGGCGAATCCGCGACCTCTCCGTCCATCTGGAAAATCTTTTCGGAAAAAATCCGCTTTTTGAAAGAGGCGGTCTGGGCGTTTTGTTTGCGAGTCCGGAAGAGAAAAAAGATTTTATTGAACCCGAAGGAGTGACGAAAGAAACTCTGCGGTCCTGCCTGGACGCCGCGCTGAAAAAATTGCCCGAGAAGGAATCTCTTCCGGAAGCGGAAGTGAAAAGAATAATCAGTCTGGAGGATAAAATTATGGAGCTGAGCGGGCGCATCCAAGACTCGCTTGAAGTTTCCTTTTCCGAATTTTCGGTGTCAAGAGGCGACATAGGAAGCGGCGATAAAAGGGTTGAGATAATCATAAGTTTTCTCGCGATGCTTGAATTAGTCAAACAGGGCTTTATAATGGTAAGGCAGGAGGATTTGTTTGACAGCATCAATATCCGCAAAAACGGGGAATAAATTATGGAAAACGAAAACGACGACAATTTGGACGCGGGCGTGGAGGCGGTTCTTTTCGTGAAGGGCGAACCGATGGCGATAAGGGATTTGGCGAAACTTTTCAAAACCGGAGAAGGCAAAATTGAAGAGGCGGTTTCCCTGCTCAAAGAGAAATTGTCCGGCCGGGGTCTGACGCTTATCAGAAAGGGGAATATGGTGTCGCTGGCGAGCTCTCCCGAACATTCCGAAGCCGCCGGGGCCTTGGCTGAGGAGGAAACCGATTCAAAGCTCACAAGGGCGGGGCTTGAAACACTTTCAATAGTTGTTTATAAAGAATTGGTCAGCCGCGCGGAGATTGACTACATAAGAGGGGTCAATTCGTCTTTTATTTTGAGGAATCTTTTGATAAGGGGGCTGGTTGAGCGAATCATCCATCCGAACGACAGCAGAAGTTTTTTATACAGGCCGTCCTTTAAACTGCTGAGGTATTTGGGGGTCGGGGACATAAGCGAACTTCCGGAGTACGGGGATTTCAACAAGAAAATGAATGAATTTATTGAGGAGGGCAAGGGGGCGGACGACGGTGAAGGCGGCGGTGAAAACGCGGGTTTGGACGAAAACGCGGGAGAAGATAAAAATAAAAATGAAAATCTTGGCGAACAACAAAAAGAAATCGTTGGCGACTCTGATATTGCTGCTTAGTTTCGGCTTTATTTTTTCGCTTTCCGCTTTTTCAAATTCGGGGGGCGAGGGAGGCAAGCCGGCGGCGCGGGCGGAGCAAAAATCTCCGCTGGTTTTTGACGCTCCGTTCAAAAACATCTCCCTGGAGGCGAAGTCCGCGATAGTTTTTGACCTCGCGAGCGGCAAGGCGATTTTTGAACTGAACCCTTCCTCTCAGCTTCCGCTGGCGAGTTTGACGAAAATAATGACGGCGGTGGTGGTGGAAGAAAAATTTCCGAAATGGATGAAGGTGGAGATTCCGCTCGCGGCGATTATGCAGGAGGGCGACTCTGGGCTTTCCGCCGGCGAATTGTGGAAGATTGGAGACCTCGCGCGGGCGATGCTGATTTCGTCGTCAAACGACGCCGCCTTCGCTTTCGCGTCCGCCTTCAATTCGGTGGCGGGGCGGACGGAAAATCCCGCCTCCGCGGCGGACTTCGTCGCGCTTATGAACAGGAAGGCGCGCGAACTTAATCTTTCCCAAACATATTTTCTCAATCCCACGGGGTTGGACGAGAGCGAGGGGGTCGCGGGGGCTTACGGCTCCGCGGAGGATGTCGCGAATTTGCTCGCTTTCGCGTTCAAAAAATACCCGTCAATTTTCGGCGTAACGAGAAAAGAATTTTTTGACGCCGGAAACATCCGCTTCAAAAACACGAACAAGCTTGTTGACGAAGTTCCTTTGATTGTCGCCGGGAAAACGGGTTTCAGCGCGCTCGCCGGAGGGAATTTGGCGATTATCGTTGATGTCGGACTCGGAAATCCGGTTGCCATCGCGGCGTTGGGGTCGTCCGAAGAGGGGAGATTCAACGATGTAAAAACGCTGTACGAAGAAACGCTGAGATATTTTCAATATAAGTAAAGTGTGGTATCCTGCGGGTATGGAAATGGAATTAAACATACTGAAAGTTTTCGGGCTGTCCGCCTTTTCTTTTTTTCTCGCCGTGGCGCTCACTCCGATTCTCACGCACTATCTTTACAAGCATAAAATGTGGAGGAGGAAGGCGAAGGAGCGGACGACTGACGGAAGGGAAACATCCGTCGTGAGAAACCTTGAAAGCCAGAAACAAGAAACGAATGTCCCGCGAATGGGCGGAATTTTGATATGGGGAAGCGCCCTTATCATTATCTCAATTTTTTGGATTGTTTCGCGCGCCTTTCCGAGCGACTTCACCCGCAAGTTTGATTTTTTGAGCCGTTCGCAAACCTGGCTTCCTTTATTCACCTTAATCGCCGGAGCGATTGTCGGGCTTGTTGACGATTTGTTTACGATTTACGGCAGGGGAAAATACGTGAGCGGGGGGTTGCGGCTTTCGGAGAGAATTTTAATCGTCCTGCTTATCGGGGCGATCGGCGCGTGGTGGTTCTTCACGAAACTTGATCCCACTTTTTTCATACCGTTTTACGGACTGGTGAATTTGGGGATTCTTTTCGTTCCGGTTTTTATGATTGTGATGCTGGCGATTTTTTCGGGCGGAGTGATAGACGGAATAGACGGGCTTTCGGGGGGGATATTCGCCGCCATTTTTTCCGCCTACGCGGGCATCGCCTTTTTCCAGAACCAGTTTGACTTGGCGGCGTTCAGCGCGGTTCTTGCCGGAAGCATTCTCGCTTTTCTTTGGTTTAACATCCCTCCCGCCCGTTTTTATATGGGGGAAACCGGAATTTTGGCGCTCACGACCGCTCTGACGGTCATCGCCTTTCTGACGAACGCCGTGATGGTTCTGCCGATTATCGCTTTTCCGCTTTTCTTGGCGTCGGGGTCTTCAAGCGTCCAGCTTCTTTCCAAAAAATTCCGCAACGGCAAAAAAGTTTTTTTAGCGGCGCCGATTCACCATCATTTTGAGGCGCGCGGATGGCCGGCGCATAAAGTGACGATGCGCTTTTGGGTGATGAGTACGGTTTTGGCGGTTATCGGAATGGTGATTCACCTCGCCGGGAAATAAAATTTAAATTATGAAATACGAAACTACAATCGGCTTGGAGATTCACGCGGAGTTGAATACGCGAACCAAAATGTTTTGCGGCTCTCCAAATAATCCGGACGAAAAACGCCCGAATGTGAACGTGTGCCCGGTCTGCATGGGTCATCCGGGGACTCTGCCCGTTATCAATAAAGAGGCGGTGAAAAAAGTGCTGATGGTCGGCAAGGCGTTGGGCGGACGGCTGGCGGAGCGATCGCGCTTTGACAGAAAAAATTATTTTTATCCCGACCTGCCGAAGGGTTACCAAATATCTCAGTACAAGTATCCGCTCGTGAGCGGGGGAGAGTTGAACGGAGTCAAGATAACCCGTGTTCATCTTGAGGAAGACACGGGCAAGCTCGTCCACGGCAAGGACGGCAGTTTGGTTGATTTTAATCGCGCCGGACTTCCTTTAATGGAGCTTGTGACGGAACCGGACATAAAGAGCGGGGAGGAGGCGAGAAAATTCGCGGAAGAATTGCGGCTGATTTTTCTCTGCCTCGGGGTATCGGACGCGAATATGGAAAAGGGGCAGATGCGCGTGGAGGCGAATATTTCAATTAAGCCCGCCAACTTGGAGATTGAGTCTCCAAGTTCACTTGGAGACTCAATCTCCAAGTTGGGTCAACTTGGCACCAAGGTTGAGGTTAAAAACCTTAATTCTTTTCGCGCCGTGGAGCGGGCGATAAATTATGAAATTGAAAGGCAGGCGAGAGCGTTGGACGTGGGAGAAAAAATCATCCAGGAAACGCGCGGATGGAATGAGGATAAACAAGAAACATTTTCACAGCGGGAAAAAGAAGAATCGCATGACTACCGGTATTTCCCGGAACCCGATCTGCCCGCGTTGAATTTAACCAATCTGGATTTGGGCGATATGCCCACCCCGGAACTTCCCCAGCAGAAACGGGAACGGTTCAAAAAAGAATACGGGCTCAATGGCGAACAAACGGAAGTTTTTATTCGCGACAAAAAATTCGCGGACTATTTTGAGGAGGTCGCCGCCGAACTGCCCCACTTGGACACTAAGTGTCCAAGTGGAGAATTGATTTCTTTGGCGGCGAATTATCTTACCACTGATTTGCAGAGCATAATGAAAGATGCCGGTGGCGGTCCGGCGTTTGAAAATCTCCCCGCCTCTCCGAAAAATTTCGCGAAGCTTATCGCTATGATAAAAACCGGGGAGATAGGATCCAGAGCCGGCAAGGATGTTTTAAAAATAATGGTTGAAAAGGGCGGCGACCCTTCGTCCATCGTTGACGAGATGGGGTTGAAGCAGACAAGCGACGCGGCGGCGATAGAGAAACTCGCTGACAAAATAATCGTGGAAAACCCCACGGAGGCGGAGGGGTATAAAAGCGGCAAAGAAGCTCTCCTCCAGTTTTTGGTCGGGCAGGGAATGAAGGAGACAAGAGGGAGCGTGAACCCGAAAATTCTGGGAGAAACGCTTGAAAAAAAATTAAAATAATGAAATTACCGAAGGCATCGGTTTATCCACACTTCCGGTGAAAATCGGCTGTAATAAAAATTCTTTTTTGGTATAATAACTCCAATGGCTGTTCTTAAAGACAACCTTAAAAAAGACTCTTGGGACGAAGAACTCTTAGGCGGATTTTCTGAAGATTTATCCGCGAAGGGCGATGTTCCCGTTCGTAAATTTGAAAAGCCGCCCGAGCAAGAAAACAAAAAATCGGGGGAGTTTTTTGGCGCGAAAAAAATTAAAACTTTCTTGCCGCTCCCAGCCAAAAATTTTCTTCTCCCCGCCGCTTCCTCCGTGGTTGCCGCAATGCTGATCGCGGCAATATTCGCCTACGGGGCTCCTCTCAAAAAAATCGCGGAAAACGGAATGGGGGAAGTTGTAAAGTCGGTGGATTCGGCGATCGCCACCGCCGGTGATTTATTTTCGGATGTTTCCGGAACACTTGCTTTCGTTCGTTTCCCGGAACTCTCCGCGATGCCGAAACTCCCGAAATTTGAAAGCATTACCCTGATTTCAAAAAAAGCCGACAGCGTAAAAAATTTCGCGCTTGACGAAGCCGCGAACGCGGGGTATGCCGCTTCGGGCGCTTTTGATTTGTACATAAACACCATAAACGGTGTCGGCAACGCGTATGTGGCAGGTGTCGGCGTTGCGGGCGGCGCCGCGGCGAATGTGACGAGCGGGCTTTCCGCTTCCGTTTCGGATGCCGTTTCCGGTTTTTTCAAAATAATCTCAGGGGGTGTGAAAAGCATACTGCCGTCGGGCGGCAAGAAAGACGACACCGCGCGAAAAAGTGAAACGGCGAAAAAACCAAACAACAATAATAATAACAATGGAAAAGCGGCTTCAGTGGAAGCGTTCCAAAGCGAGAGCGCTAAAGTTTCCGGAAATGAAAACCAAAAACAATCAAAACTTCTTCAAGGCGAACTATCCGATTTGAGAGGCGAACTGGAAAAAATAAAAAAAGCCGGCTTAGTCATAGAAGGTCCGGTTGTTCAAAAAACCGTAGTTGAAAAAACCATTGAGAAAATCGTAAGCGGAATGAGCAGTGAAGAAATTAGGGCTGAGCTTCAAAAACTAAAAAACAAACTGACGGCGCAGATTATAGAGGCGAAAAATTTCGCCGCTTCCGGGAATTCCGCGAATTTCCGGGCGATCGCGCTCACTCAAAAAATAGACAGTTTGTCGGGAGCCACATTGAACAACACCACATTTACGGGGACGGTAAGCGGACTTAATCTCTCCTACCTTCCTCTCTCCGGCGGAACGCTTACGGGTGCGCTTACCGGAACTTCAGCCAGCTTCTCCGGAAACCTTACGGTTTCCGGAAGCACGATTTTGAACGGAGTCACATATGCGTGGCCGTCAGCCGACGGAAGCTCCGGACAAGTTCTTTCCACGGACGGTTCCGGAACCCTTTCCTGGTCAACCGTTTCTCTGAGCGCCGCCGGCGGCTGGACTGACAGTGGAACGACCGTTGGCCTGACGACTTCTTCCGACAATGTCGGCATCGGCACCTCCACCCCATACGCCAAACTCTCAGTTTGGGGGAGTGGAACGAGCGGAGCGACGGCGTTTAATGTGGCGGACAACGCGAGCACTACGCTGTTTAGTGTTTTGGACAACGGTTTTGTTGGCATCGGTTCAACAACCCCAATGGCTAACTTGGGTATCGTCCGTTCTTCAACCAATACGACCGCGGGGAACGAATACGCTTCGTATCTTAATTTTTCCGACACCGGGGCGGTAACCACCGGCACCGACAACACTTACGGGCAATATGTTAATGTGAGCAGAACCGGCGCCACCGGCGGAACTTTCAATACTTACGGCATGTATGCCAAGGCGGCAGGAGCTTCACAGGGAATTTCTCGCGCCTATGGAGGATATTTTTACGCAAGTGGCGCGGATACTAATTATGGAGCTTATGCGCAAGGAAGCCAGTATGGAGTTTATGGTTATGGCAGCAGTACCGGTGGAATTGGAGTTTACGGAACGAGCGGCAGTTCCAGCGGCTACGGCGTTTATTCTTACGCCTCCGGAAATGGAGGAGTCGCTTTGTATGGGGATATGAATGGCACAACCGCCGGTAATTCTTTAAAATTGTTTTCAGACACAATAACTTCCTCCAATCTTACCTACCTTACCCAAGACACTTCCGCCTTCACCGGCACCGGCCTCAAAATGAATTTCGCCAATGGCTCCGGCTCTTTCACCGGCAATTTCCTTGATCTGCAAAACAACAGCGTCTCTAAAATGAGAATCCTCTCCACCGGCGCCATGACCGTGGCGACTACGACTCAATTCACCAATACGGTATTGAGCGTAGAGGCCACTTCCACAAACGCCATACCTTTAACTATCCAAGGGTACCCGAGCCAAACCGCTAATCTTTTTCAGATTCAAGACAGCAGCGCGGCGGGATTATTTACGGTTGATCCCTCGGGTAATGTCGGCATCGCTTCCACTTCGCCGTACGCAAAGTTATCCGTTGCCGGGCAGGCGGTGATCACCGCCACCACGACAATCGGAGTTTCCTCAACGGCTCAGCAGGCGGGCATCCAGATAGGGTATGGAGGACTTTGCGTTGACAATGACGGAAGTTGTACGGCGTCAACAACCGGAAGGGTGAGCGCCGTTGATTACACTACGGGCAGCACCGACCTCGCGGAAATCTATTATTCATCGGAGGCGCTTGAACCGGGTGACATAATCGCGGCGGCGGGAGGAAGTTCAATAACTTTGGCGTCCCAATCAAACAAAGAAGCGATTATCGGCGCCATCTCAACAAAGCCGGGTATTATTTTGGGAATGGAAAACGACTATCCTCAGCCGGACCAATATCCCGTGGCTCTCTCCGGTCGTGTTCCGGTAAAAGTCAACGACGAGGGCGGAGAAATAAAGGTGGGGGACGCGATATCACTTTCAAGTGTTTCGGGAGTCGGCAAAAAAGCCGAGGCGGGGGAATCCGTAATCGGCAAGGCGCTGGAACCGTTCAACGGTTCCGGACAAGGGAAGATACTGGTGTTCGTGAACCTTGGGTCAGTCAACGGCGGAACGAACGCGATTGCCGAAGGAGTGGACTGGTTCCTGGATCAATTCAAGAATTTCGGAATCGCCATGTCCGACGGAGTCATGCGGCTTAAAAAATTGGTGGTGGATACGGTTGAAGTGAAGAAAGAATTATGCATTGACGATGTTTGTGTTAACAGGGATGAACTAAAAACACTCTTGGATAACGCGGGGATTAGCAGAGATTCCGGTTCAGCCGCGGCATCGACGCCGGATACGGTCGACACCATTCCGCCCTCAGTTCCTGAGAATTTGACCGCAATCGCGACGACATCGCCATTGCGAATAAACTTAAATTGGGTCGCCTCCAGGGATAACATAGGAGTGTCCGGTTACAGAATATACAAAGACGAAAAACTTCTCGCCACAACCGCCACGACCTCATATTCCGACACAAACCTCGCCACTTCAACCGTTTACACTTACACCATTTCCGCCGTTGACGCCGCCAAGAACGAATCAGCGGTATCAATTCCCGTTACGGTAACCGTAACCTCAAGCGAGCAGAACTGACCTACTCAACAAGGACTCACCATGACCCTTGGTGGATAACTTTGTGTAGTCAATTTGAACACACGGTGGAATTGACTACAAATGTTTTTCAGGGTGTTTGAAATTAAAGGAGGGGTTATCCACTTTTAATTTTTTGAAAGGAGTGTATAATTCAAATATGCGTATAGCGATTAACGGCTTCGGCCGCATAGGGAGAATTTTTTTCAGGCAGGCGTACAATCATCCGGACATTGAGGTGGTGGCTATTAATGACTTGGCGGATAAAGACAATCTGATTCATTTATTGCGCCACGACAGCGTTTACCATGGATTTGACATCTCCGATGAAGAAATCGGCAAGATTAAATTTTCCCGGGAAAGAGATCCAGCGGATTTGCCGTGGGGTGATATGGATGTTGACATTGTCGTTGAGTCAACCGGTTTTTTCACTTCGTACGAAAAAGCGAAGGCGCATTTGGACGCCGGAGCGAAACGCGTCGTGATATCCGCGCCCGCCAAGGACGCCGAAGGAAGCGAGCAGAAAGCGGAAATTTTCACCCCAAATGTGGGCGTTGACGCCGCCGCGAAATCAAAAATCACCTCAAACGCCTCCTGCACGACCAACGCCGTGGCGCCGGTCGTTTCAATTATGATGAAAAATCCCGGAATTAAAAAAGCGATTCTCAACACAGTGCATGGCTACACCGCTTCGCAGGGGATAGTGGACAAGCCGGACGCGAAGGATTGGCGAAGGGGCAGGGCGGGTGCCGTGAATATCGTTCCCTCCACCACGGGGGCGGCAATCGCGACGGCGAAAACGATACCCGAGATGAAAGACAGGTTTGACGGGGTGGCGATGCGCGTTCCGGTGCCGTCGGGATCAATCATTGACTTCACTTTTTTGGCGGAACGGCCGACCACCGTTGATGAAATAAAAAACATTTTCAAAGAGGCGGCGGAAAAACCGGAATGGCGGGGAATTATGAAAGTGAATGAAGAACCGCTCGTTTCCTCGGACATACTCGGCGAGCCGTACGGCTCCGTGGTGGACCTGAATTTTATCAAGGTGATTGATGGCGACCTCGTGAAAATCTTCTCGTGGTATGACAACGAATGGGGATATTGCGCGATGCTCCTCAAGCACATTGAAGCGTTAAGGAATTACCTCTAGGAATTTTCAATTTTCAGTTTCTAATTTTCAAACAATTTTCAATTTTAAAATGAATTACGACCTCGAAGAAAGAACTAAAAATTTCAGCAAAAACATAATAGATTTATTAAAGGAGATTAAAAAAGACGAAATAAATAAAAACATAATTTTTCAATTGATGAGATCTTCCACCAGCGTTGGCGCGAATTACTGTGAAGCCAATGGCGCAAGCTCCAAGAAAGATTTCAGAAATAAAATATTTATTTGCAGAAAGGAAATACAAGAAACTAAATACTGGATTGAATTATTAGCAAGATCTAATCCCGAAGAAAACAAAAGTTTGAAGAAATTATGGAAAGAGGCGCAGGAATTGACGCTTATTTTTAACAAGATTTCAACAACCTTAAGAAAAGGCAATTGAAAATTAAGACATTAGAAATTGTTTAGAAATTTAAAATTAGAAATTGAAAATTAATAAATCTATGCTATATCTAGCTTCCGATCATGCCGGTTTTGAATTAAAAGAGAAATTAAAAGTTTTTCTCAGTGAGTTGGGCTGCGAGGCGGAAGACCTCGGCGCTTTTTCGTACGACGAGAAAGACGATTACCCTGACTTTATTTTGCCCGCCGCCCGCGCGGTGGCGGACGATCCGGAAAACAATCGCGCGATTGTTTTGGGCGGCTCGGGACAAGGGGAGGCGATGGCGGCGAACAGGATCAAGGGCGTCCGCGCGGCGGTTTTGTATAAATACGACGAGGATATCGTAAAACTCGCGCGCGAGCACAACGACGCCAATATCCTCTCTTTGGGCGCGCGTTTTCTGGGCGAGGAAGAAGCGAAAAAGGCGATAAAACTCTGGCTGGAAACGCCGTTCAGCGGAGACGAAAGGCACAAGAGAAGGATTGCTAAACTTGATGATTAGCCTTCGGCAATCCGCCGTGGCGGATTGCAAAATTAGATTGATGGTGCTATACTGAACGCAATGCAATTAACGGTGGAACAAAGAAATATCTTCGGCAAAAAATTAAAGCCATTCAGGGAGGAAGGAAAACTTCCCGCCGTTTTGTACGGCGCGAAAGTGAAAAGCAAACCGCTCTTCGTGGTTTTGAAGGATTTTGTCAAAGCGTGGAAAGGGGCGGGCGAGTCAACAATCATTGAATTGAAGGAAGGGGAAAAGGGAGTCAACGCGCTCATTCAGGATGTCGCCATTGACCCGATAAAAAACGAACCGATTCACGTTGATTTCCTCGCGGTGCAGATGGACAAACTGATTACGGCTTCGGTGCCGCTCGTTTTTGAAGGAATCGCTCCGGCGGTCAAGGAGGCGGGCGGGGTGCTTGTCAAAGTTATGCATGAGCTGGAAGTGGAAGCCCTTCCGAAGGATTTGCCGCACGAATTGAAAATTAACATTGAAAAACTCTCCGCCATTGAGGATAAAATCACCATCAAGGACATTGATTTGCCGGAAGGGGTGAAAGTGACTGGCAATCCCGACGAAGCCGTGATTCTCGTTGAATCTCCGCGGGAAGAGGAGGCGGAGGAGGCCGCGCCGGCGAATCTTGAAGATATTGAAGTGGAGAAAAAAGGAAAGAAAGAGGTTGAAGGGGAGGGCGAAGAGAAAAAATAATTTCTCGCTTCCATTTTTCCAATGTCTGAATTTTTAAACATTAAAAAATCGGGGCATTACTCGCGAATTTTTATCGCACTGTTTTCAATCCTCCTCCTGGCGGGGGGCGGTTTTTTGTTCAGGGCCGCGCGCGCCCAAACGGAATGCGGTTCGCAGGTGGAGTGCGAAAACGAATTAAAGGAAATCGAGAAACAGATGGACGAACTGTCCGGCGTGATCAGCGGCTATGTGATGAAGTCGTCAAGTTTGGAAAGGGATCTCGCCATTCTTGACGCGAAAAGAAAGAAAGTCCAGCTCGGAATCCGCGCCCGAAACTTAAGCATACAAAGATTGTCGCGCGGAATTGAAAGCCGCTCGCGGACGATAGGGGGGCTTCTGAAGAAAATAGGGAGAGAAAAAAGATCGCTGGAAGAACTGATAAGAAAAACAAACGAACTTGATTCCACCTCCCTGGTGGAGCTTATGCTCGGATATGAAAACCTGTCCGATTTTTTCGTTAACGAAGATTCTTTTGAGTCAATTCATCTCGCGATGCAGAATTCTTTCAGGCAGATTGAAAATTCCAGAGAAAAAACAGAGAAAGAAAGGGATGAATTGGAAAACCAAAAAGCGGAGGAGCTGCAGTTGAGGGCGATACAAACACTTGAAAAAAGGAATCTTGAGAAAATGGCGGCGGAAAAGAAAAGGATTTTGAGGATTACAAAAGGGCAGGAGGCCGCCTACCAGAAGCTGTTGGCCAAAACAAAGAAAACGGCGGCGGAGATAAGGAGCAGGATTTTCCGCCTCTTCGGGGGAGGGGAGTTGTCTTTCGGCGAGGCGGTGAAGATCGCCCAATTCGCCGGAAAGGCGAGCGGAATGCGCGCGGCTTTTATTCTCGCCATTCTGGCGCAGGAATCGGCGATTGACGGCGTTATCGGCCGCAACCAAGGGAGGTGTTTTTACAACCAGCCCCGCCGAAACAGAAGCGGAACGGTGATGAGCAACAGGCAAAAGCCCTCCTTTTTGGCGATTATGAGGGAGCTTGGACGCGACCCGAACACCACTCCGGTTTCCTGCCCGATTGTGTCCGACGGAGCTTACGGGGGGGCGATGGGCCCGGCGCAGTTTATGCCGACGACCTGGTGGGACATTAAAACGCAGACCGGCTATAAAAAACGCGTTGCAAAAATAACGGGAAACAACCCGCCTTCGCCGTTCAACAATTATGACGCTTTTGCCGGAACAGCTTCGTATTTAAGAGACGCTTATGGCTCAAGAGCTTGCCGCGCCTACGCGAAAAAATACAATTATCTTGCCCCAAAGCAACTTCTTCAAGAGAGATGCGCCGCGGCGAAGTATTATGCCGGAGGAAGTTGGCGTACTTTTACCATGTCATACGGCGAGCCGGTTGTTGAGCGCGCCAGAAAATATCAGAGGGATATAGATACTTTGAACCGATAAATCGGCAATTTCTAATTTCCAATTTCTAATTTCTAAATATTGATATCTTTAAAAATTCAAAACTGATGTTTCGCGAAACATCAGTTTTGAATTTGAGAAACTTTCTTAATGACCGGCTCCAAGTCGCCCGCCATTATTTTTTCAATGTTGTGCCAAGATTTTTTGATTCTGTGGTCGGTGATTCTGTTTTGCGGAAAGTTGTAAGTTCTGATTTTCTCGGACCTGTCTTGGGTTCCGATCTGCTCCCTTCTTTCCTGCGCCACGGCGCCGCTTCTTTGCTCCGCCGCCATTTGTCCTATTTTCGCCTTCAAAATACCCATCGCTTTTTCGCGGTTTTTCTGCTGGGATCGCTGCTGCTCCGATCGCACCACGACTCCGGTCGGTTTGTGCAATATTCGCACCGCCGTTTCAACTTTATTGACATTTTGCCCTCCCGCCCCGCCGGAGCGTGAAAAGGTTATTTCAAGATCGTCGGGCCTGATTTCTATTTTTCTCTCCGGTTCTTCGGCGAGCACGGCGACGGAAGCGGTTGAGGTGTGAACCCTGCCGGACTTTTCCGTCACCGGAATTCTCTGCACCCTGTGCACCCCGCTTTCATTCTTGAGTTTTTTGTAAGCGCCCTCTCCTGAAATCTCAAAAACAACTTCCTTGTATCCGCCCCCTTCGCTTTTTGATTCGTCCACGAGACTGGTTTTCCATCCCTGTTTCGCGGCGTATTTCGTGTACATTTCAAAGAGGTCCATGGCGAAAAGGGAGGCTTCCCGGCCTCCCGCCCCGGCGCGTATTTCCATGATAATGGTCTTAGGTTCCATAATAGTTAAAATTCAAAATCAGAATATCGAAATCCGAAACAATGGTTAAATCCCAAATTCTGATGTTTTAGGCTTTTGCTTTCGCCATCCTTTGTTTGAATTTCTCAACCCTTCCGGCGGTGTCAATGACCTTCTTTTTGCCGGTAAAAAACGGGTGGCAGGCGCCGCAAATCTCCACCTCGGTTTTTTCTCTGGTGGACCCCGCTTTTATTTCATTTCCGCAAGCGCATTTTATAACCGCGTCCGCGAAGTATTTTGGATGAATGTCTTTCTTCATAATGCTCTCATACTATCACCAATCGCGCCCTTTTGCAAGGCGCCCGGCTAACCACTTGGAGGCTCGGCCTCCAAGTGGGGCGGGTCCGGCGGTTATCCACACCCCGGTTTCTTGCCGAGGTTTTTTCCTGTATAATTACGGTAATGAATAAAAAAATAAAAAAGCTGTTTATCGCTTCCGCTGTTTCGCTGTCAATCGCGGCTTTCGCGTTCGTCGGGGTTTTTGCGGTTAAAGCCGCCACTAAGGCGGTGATGGGCTGGGCGTGGTCGGACACAATCGGCTGGATTCAATTCGCTCCGGATTTCGGAGGAGTTTTCATTGATAATGCCACCGGCGATTTTTCCGGTTACGCTTGGTCCGAGAACATTGGATGGATTGATTTCGCTCCGACGGCTGAGACGGCTCCCGACGGCAACCCCGGAGGCGCTTTTCTCAGCAAGTCAACGGGAGCGGTCACCGGATGGGCGAAGGCGGTGGCGGGTGATGCCGCGAGCGGCTGGGACGGCTGGATTAGCATGTCCGGGACGGCGAGCGACGGCAGCTCTTACGGCGTTGAATTTAATCAAAGCACCAGTAATTTTTCCGGTTGGGCGTGGGCTTCCAATGTTGTCGGATGGATTTCTTTCAGCGGTTCCGGTTACGCCGTCTCTCTTAACCCGGAGTGTTCTGACGGCTTAGACAACGATGGAGACACTTTAACTGACTTCCCGGACGATCCCGGCTGTGTCGGTCCGAATGACAACAGCGAGTCTGACGATAATGTCCCCGTTGATCCTTCAGGCCTCACGGCATTGGCGGGAACGGGCGGCGCTTGCGAGACAATCGCTTTGGCGTGGACTGACAACGCGGACAACGAAGACGGATATAAAATTGAAAGAGGCGTGGACGGCGTCACCTTCCCCGACACTGTCGCCGATCTTGCCGCCAACTCAACAAATTACACGGACACGGGCATCGCCGCCGGCGACTATTACTACAGGGTTTACGCCTATAATGCCGCCGGAAGTTCGGGCTACTCCAATGTTGCCGGAGACACGGCGGTGGCTTGTCCCGCCGTTCAGGACTACACCGTTTCTTATACGGGCGGTTCGCTTTACGCGACCATTGTCAGCGGGCGAAGCGTTACCACAAACACAATTACGCTTTCAATAACCGGTGATGTCAATTTCACCAGTGATGTTACTCTTTCTCTGGGAAGCGTGACCAGTTCAAACGGAATTGAAGTGACAAGCAGTTTCGTTGGTAATTTTAATCCCGCTGACGGCATCATTCCGTACGATTACACGAGCGGTGTTGATTTCAGTCTGAATGTTGACGGAAGTATTCCCAACGGGCTTTACATCGTCACAATCAACGCGACGGGGGGAGGAATAGACAGGTTCGTGTCCATTCCATTGAACGTAGAAACACTTGAGCCGGGCTGGGAGGAGATATAAAAAAACCAAAACTCTAAACGGTAAAATGCAAAAATGCTTGCGTTTATTTTGGAATTTTGCTAAATTATTGAAATGCAAACATTAGACGAAACAATCAGTGTACCGACAAACAAGGAATATCCCCCGGCCGTGGCGGACCTATCCGCCTCACCGGCGGACCTGCCGGACAGGCAGGCGGGCAGGCTTGAGGAAATGTTCAAAGCCGGCGCGCATTTCGGATATTCCCGTTCAAGCAGAAATCCTAAAATGAAAAGGTTTCTTTTTGGGCTTCGCAATAATGTGGAGGTCTTTGACCTTGATAAAACCGGAAAAAAACTTGACGAGGCGAAGGAATTTATTAAAGGCCTCGGCAAAGAAGGAAAACAGATTCTTTTTGCCGGAACAAAGCCGGAAATAAAGGATTTGGTGAGAAAGTACGCCAAAGAAGCGAACGCGCCTTTTGTCACGGAGCGGTGGATTGGGGGGACGCTTACCAATTTCGGTGAGATTAAAAAGAGAAGGGACCATATGGAGGAATTGATGCAGAAAAGGGATTCCGGAGAGCTTGAAAAATACACAAAAAAAGAACGCCTGCAAATCAGCAGAAAGATTGCCCGCCTCAGGCAATTCTTTTCCGGGCTGGAGCAGCTGAAAACATTACCCTCGGCGTTGGTTGTCATTGACACGAGAAAGGAGAATATTTCCGTCGTGGAGGCGAAAAAAACGAGCATTCCGGTGGTTGGAATAATGAACAGCGACTGCGATCCTGACGACGCGAATTACCCCATACCGGCGAATGATAACTCCATCGCGAGCGTGGAGTTTTTCCTTAAAGAAATCGTTGAATCATATAAAGAGGGGCTTGAAGAAAGGGAAAAGGAAATTAAAAAAGAGGAGGAGAAAAAGGACGAGGAAAAAGCCGGAGAAGGCGAGAAAAAAGAAAACGGCGGAGAGGAAAAAGAGGCGGCTTAATTATTGGCGTTAAAAAATATAACAATAATATGGCGATAACTTCAGAAAAAATAAAAGAGCTTCGCGACAAAACGGATGTTTCAATAATGGCGTGCAAGAAAGCGCTTGAAAAAGCCGAAGGCGATATGGAAAAGGCGGCGCTTTTTCTCCGCAAGGAGGGCGCCAAGGTTGCCGAGAAAAAATCCGACAGGGCGTTGAACGCCGGAACGGTTGAGGCGTATGTGCATTCCAACAGGCAGGTGGGAGTGTTGGTTGAGGCGAGGTGCGAAACGGACTTTGTCGGCAAAAACGAGATGTTTCTGGATTTTGCCCACAATATCGCCCTGCACATCGCGGCGGCGGACCCGCTTTATGTTTCCCTTGACGATGTTTCCGAAGAATCAAAAGAGGAGATAAAAAGGATTTTTGAAGAGGAAATAAGCAAGATTGACAAGCCGCAAGACATAAAAGAGAAAATCTTGGAGGGCAAAATGGACACTTATCTCAAAGAACGCGTCCTTTTGGAGCAGGATTACGTCAAAAATCCGGATATCACGATTGGGGATTACATTAAGGAGGTGATACAAAAATTCGGGGAAAACATTGAGATAACGCGATTTAAGAGGTTCAGTATTTCTTAATTCATTTCTATGATATATCTAATTACGGCGGCGTCTCTTTCGGGAATTGGTATGGTTGTTATTTTCGGGAGACGCTTGCTTAAAGTCAGGTTGATGCCGGAAGGCGAATTTCTGGAGAAATTCCGTTCCAGCAGCCCGATAATGAAGGGGCTCAACGATTCCGTTTTGACGCCGGCGGGAAAGTATTGGCAGTCCAGAATTACTCCGCTGCTTTACGCGCTTGCCGAAAGGGTTATTTTGAAATTCGCGTCGCTCGCGGCGAAGTTTGAAAGAACACTCAAGCGGTTCGGAGACTATATTCACGGCAAAAGCCATCCGAAAGGGAATGGGGGTTCCAAGTATTGGAACGGCATGAATGATTTCAAAAACGGACTGAAAGAAGAGTAAAAAACTTGGCAACAGGCATTTTGCCTGAGTAGCTCAGTGGCAGAGCAACGCTCTTGTAAAGCGTAGGTCGTCGGTTCAAATCCGACCTCAGGCTCCATGAATTCTTTATTGGAAACTCACGCGAAAAACGGCGAATTAAACCACGGTTATCTGCTGATCGGCGATTTTGCCGCCGCCCGCGCCGCCGCCCGCGCGGCGGCCGCCGTTTTGCTGGGGCGCGAGGAGGGGAAACTGGAATCGTGCCCGGACTTTTCCCATCAAAAATTTGACTTGTTCGGGATAAAAGAAAGCCACGAATTGAAAAGCAGGAGTTTGCTGAGGCCTTTTTCCGGAGATAAAAAAGTTTTCATAATTGAACTGTTTTCGCTGACCATGGAATCCGCCAACGCCCTGCTGAAGCTTTTTGAAGAGCCGCCCGAAGGGACGCATTTCTTTATCGCCGTTCCCTCCGAGGACGCGGTGATACCAACCCTTCGTTCGCGTTTGACGGCCGTTGAATTTCAAAAAAAAGAGGAGGAGAACGCCGCCTGCGAAGAGTTTCTGAAGACGATGCCGAACAAAAGAATGGATATGATTAAAAAAATCGGCAAGGACAAAAACGCGGCGATTGAGTTTTTGAACGGACTGGAGGCGATTATGGCGAAAAAACTTGAGAAATCAGTGGCGGAAAACAGCCCCAAAACGGACGCCCAAGCCGGGGCGCTGGAGGAGCTCGGCAAATCGCGGGAATTTCTCGCTGCGCGCGGCTCGTCCGTAAAAATGGTTCTGGAGCATCTCGCCCTGATACTGTAAATTTTCCCGCCTCCGAAGTCCGACCTGCCTGCCTCCGGCAGGCTTCGGAGGCGTCGGAAGTGTGGTATAATATGGCGTATGGACAAAATTCCGTTAACGGGATAAAATACGGATATTATGTATGACTTTTCAAAAATAAAAAACAGGGGAGAGGAAATCAAGGAATGGCTCAAGAAAGAGTACTCCGTTTTGAGGACGGGCATGGCGACCCCCGCTCTGGTGGAGAACTTACCCGTTGATTCTTACGGGGTGAAGACTCCGTTGAAGCATATTGCCGCCATCAGCGTTGAGGACGCCAGAACAATCCGCATTTCTCCTTGGGACGCTTCATCGCTCAAGGACATTGAGAAGGCGATTGCCGTTTCAAACCTCGGCGTTCAGCCGATAGCGGACAAGGAGACAATTCGCGTCGCCCTTCCCGAACTCACCGAAGAGCGGAGAAAATCGCTCGTAAAAATTCTCAACGAAAAGCTGGAAGAAGCGAAAATCTCCCTGCGGCAGGAAAGGGACGAAATTTGGAAGGATATTCAGGAGAAGGAGAGGGCGGGAGAGATTACTGAGGACGACAAATACCGTTTCAAGGACGATTTGCAGGAAATTGTGGATGGAATCGTGAAAGACTTGGAGGCGGCGGCGAAGCGAAAAGAGGAGGAGATTAAATCTTAAACAAAAACCGGATGGCGATACTTTATTTTTTCGCGGCGCTTGCCGCGCTCATACTCTCCCACGAATTCGGGCATTTTATCGTTGCCAAAAAAAGCGGAATAAGGGTGGACGAATTCGGGTTCGGCTTTCCGCCCCGCCTTTTCAGCTTCAAGAAAGGGGAGACTGTTTACAGTTTCAATCTTTTTCCAATCGGAGGTTTCGTGAAAATACACGGCGAAGAGGGAACGGAGGGGGGCGATTCGCGAAGTTTCGCCTCAAAACCAACAGTGGTTCGCGCCGCCGTCCTCACGGCGGGTGTAGTTTTTAATATAATTGTGGCGTGGTTTTTGATATCCGCCGGATTTATGGCGGGGATGCCGACAAGCGCCAGCTCCGCTCCCGCCGGAGCCAAAATTGAAAATGTGGGCGTTATGGTCGTCCAAGTCCAGAAAGGGACGCCCGCCGAGAAGGCGGGTTTGCGGGCGGGGGACCGGTTGATCGGGTTCAGCTCAATTGAAGAAGTGCAGAAATTTATCGCGTCAAACAAAGGGAAGAGGGTGGAGATAAGATACAAAAGAGGCGATAAATTTTTCTCGGCGGAGGCGGTTCCGGACATCAAGCCGGAAGACGGCAACGGATCTCTCGGCGTCGCGATGGACGAAATCGGAGAGGTAAAACTTCCCGTCCATCTCGCCCTTTGGGAGGGCGCCAAGATGACATACAACCTGACGATTATTATCGCGGTTTCACTCTTCAATTTTGTCGTCAACGCCTTTCGCGGACTGGCGAGTTTTGATCAGGTTCTCGGTCCGGTCGGGATAGTCGGAGCCACCGGGGCGGCGGCGAAAATCGGCATCGGCTATCTGCTGAGTTTTGTCGCTATGCTCTCCATCAATCTCGCCATCATAAACATCCTTCCGTTCCCGGCTTTGGACGGCGGGCGGCTGCTGTTTTTGGCGATTGAAAAGGCGAAAGGGTCGCCCGTAAACCCGAAACTCAGCGGCATTATTCACGCCGCGGGAATGATTTTTCTCTTGCTTTTGATGCTCGCCATCACCTACAAAGATATAATGCGATTATTTTAAGTTTGCGTTTTTTGGAAATTCGCGTTTTGAGTGTCCTTTAGAGCTTTTTGTGTCCGATAGAAAGCCCTTAAAATTATTCGCGAAACCCTAACGGACATTTTTGTGTCCGTTAGAGCATTTGACAAGCCGTTTTTTTTAATTTCGAATGTTTTTTCGCGCTTGACAACTGACGCCGGGGATATAGAGTTATCACTATAAAAATAGGTCAGATTTTTATGGGCAATAATTATCGCGAAAATCAACACCCTTGGCGAATAAACAACCGATTGCGGGCTATCCGTGGTGGGTTGTTTTTTATTTGATTATTGGCGTAAAAAGTGGCGGGTCGATAGCGGATTATCAGTCAAATTAACAGATAATTAAACAAAAATAAATTTATGAAAAAGATATTATTAAGTCTTGGGACGCTCGCCATCGTCGGCGCGGTAGTCGCCGGAGCAACAGGCGCGTTTTATGGCGACACCGAGACATCAACCGGAAACACTTTTACCGCCGGGGCGATTGAGTTGAAGGTGGACAGTGTTTCGCACTACAACGGTATGGTTTGTACCGAAGATGGGGGATGGCAGCCGTCCGGCAATACGGACGCGTTTGGAGTACCCGTAGGGTTCCCGACGCAAGGAAGCGATTGTAACGGAACATGGACGGAGACCAATCTTAAGGACGGCGTTCAGAAGTTCTTTAACTTCACGGACTTGAAGCCGGGAGACCACGGAGAGGATACGATTTCGCTTCATGTGTATGACAACGACGCGTGGGGAAGGTTCGTAATATTTCCGACAAGGGACGCCGACAACACATGCACGACTCCTGAAATCCAGGCGGAGGAAGCGTTGGACAAAACTTGCGAAAGCCCTGACGGGGACGGCGAAATGGACGACAACTTGCTGTTCACGGGATGGCTTGACCAAGGGGCGATTCCCGGATTTCAAAACACAGACGCGGACGGAAATCCTGTCTATGCCAACGAAAATGACAGCACTGGGGAAAATGACCTCCAGCTGGTTGACCCAACCGAAGGAGACAACATCTACCAGAACTACGAAGGTCCGAAATTTTGGAACAGCGAAACGATTGGCAACCTGACAAACGACCTTAGTGGTGTTCTTTCGGCTGAATATGAGCGAAGCTGTACAGACACCAGCATAGGCACGGGAAACCCAAACGGAAGCGACAACTATGGCTTCTGCCAAGGCCTCGCGCAAGACGGAAGAATGGTTGGGAGCACAACCTATTACTTCGGTTTGGCTTGGGACCTTCCGTTGGATACGGGAAATGAGGTTCAGAGTGACGAATACACGGCGAACTTAATTTTCCAGGTCGAACAGCTCAGAAATAACCCAACCCCGTTTGAAGACTAAGGGCTGAGTTAATTATTGGATTAGCAACAGAATTATGAAAAAAATATTATTAAGCATTGCCACCCTTGGAGTGGTTGGCGCTGTCCTTATAGGGGCAACCACCGCCATTTTCTCCGACACGGAAGTGTCAACGGGAAATACCTTTACGGCGGGCGCGATTGACCTGAAAATTGACAACGACAGCTACTACAACGGAGTGTTAAATAGCGGGACAACATGGTCCGAAAAGGACCTCACGGACGGCGACTGGTTCTTTAACTTTAGGGACTTGAAGCCCGGAGACTGGGGCGAGGACACGATTTCGCTTCATGTCAAAAACAACGACGCGTATCTTTGCGCCGATGTAACACTTACGAGCAACCAGGACAACGGCTCAACGGAGCCGGAACTGAACGACGAGCCGTCATGGACGGCTGGAAGGGGTGAACTGGCGGACAGTATTCACTTCATCTGGTGGGCTGACGACGGCGACAATGTTCTTGAGAACGACGAGACCGTTATAAACCAGGGAGCGCTCGGCGATCTCAGTTTGGGGCAGACGATAACGGCTCCTCTCGCCGATTCGGAAACAAATATCTGGAATGCCAATAGCGCCGGTGGTCCGCTTCCGGGCGATTCCACCCTCTATATCGGGAAGGCGTGGTGTTTTGGAAAGCTGGCACTTACTCCCGTAGCGCAGAGCGACGAGAATGATCCAACTGTAAATCCAGGATTTACTTGCGATGGCGCCGGAGAGGATAACTCAACGCAAACGGACAGTGTGACGGGGGATGTCAGTTTCCGAGCCATTCAGTCGCGACACAACGAGGGCTTTGTCTGTAAGCCGGAAACCGTGCCGACGACGGGAACGATTACGGTTGACAAGGAGATTATTTTCTCCACCGATGACAGACCGGTGTCAATAAGCGATTTTACGCTTACTCTCACCGGACCGGCCGACGGTGACAGCGTTAGTCAAACCGTAACGGACGAAGTTCCGGTATCCGGTCTCACACCCGGTGTTTACACCGTTTCCGAAACGTATAATGGGAGCACCGGTTTTGGATTTACCGGAGAATTCGGGTTGGACTGCGAGGGTGATGGAAGCATTACGCTTGAAGCGGGAGACAATCTGACATGTAGGTTGACAAACAGGGAGAGCGACTAAGCACAAGAAAATAATCATTAAAGTTAAGCAAGTCTGAAGTTTTTTAGCCTTGTTCCGCGCGCTTGTGACACGCAGGACGGGGTTGTAAAGACTTTATGAATAGATTATTTAAAACCGCATATTACATTTTAATTGCCGGAATCGCTTCGGTCGCGATCCTCTTGGCTGTTTCTGTTTTTCCAATTCCCGGAAATTACGAGGTGAAAATAGTGCTTTCGGGGTCCATGGAGCCGGCGATAAAAACGGGGAGCGTGGTCGTGATAAAGCCGTCGGACAATTACAAAATCGGCGACATCATCACATTCGGCAAAGACACAAAAAAAGACATTCCGACGACGCACAGGATTATTGAAGCGCGCGCCGTTGAGGGGAAGATGCTTTACAAAACGAAAGGGGACGCCAACAAAAGCCCGGACACGAAAGAGGTTCGCGAAAAGGAAATCGTAGGCAAGGAAGTTTTCACCATCCCGTTTCTCGGTTATCTGCTTGAGTTCGCCAAAAAGCCGATTGGATTTCTGCTCATAATAATAGTCCCCGCGCTCGCCGTCGCCGGCGACGAGGTCAAGAAAATATGGAAAGAGGTGAAGAGGTTGAGGGAAAAAAAGAAAAATGAAACAGTTTAGCTTAAAATTTATCGTTTTCCTGTTGATAGTCGGAATTAATTATTCCGGAATTTTGGCGATTGGCGAGACACTCGCTTTTTACAACGACACCGAAAGCGCCGGAGCGAATTTAATGCAGGCGGGAGTGATTGATTTCTCGCTCAAGGACAACGGCTTCAACCCGATTGAACCGTCCATAAGTTTGGAGCCGGGAGACGCGACGGTGAAAAACATTGACATCCTTCCGGAAAACAATTCCAATCCGTTCAGGTATTACGCCTCAACGACCAATTTCAGCGGCGATGGTGATTTCTGCGATGCTTTGAATGTTGACGCGCGAACAGCGAGCTCGTCAATGTATTCCGGAAGCTTGAAGGGGCTTTTGACGGGCGCGACCACCACGCTTGATTCCTGGGATTTTGAAATCGGCATGGGAACGAATAATTTTCAAAACAAGGTGTGCGATTTTGATGTCGTGTATAACGGTTGGCAGACGAGGCACAATTACCCCACCTACGAAAACGGAGGATTTTCCGACACGGAAAAAGTTTCAAGCGCGATTTCCTCGTGGGGGCTTAGATTAAATAAAGTGTATTACGATGTCGCTCCGGATCGGGGCGTTGAGGGCGATAACGAGTGGGTGGAGATTTTCAACCAAACGAGCGTTCCACTGGACATTTCCGGCTGGAGCATCTGCGACAGCGATTCATGCGATGTTATTCCGGCCTCCGACCCGATTCCCGCCATGGGGTATGGGGTTATCACCGCCTCAAGCACGACTTGGGGGTATTGGTATGTTCCGAGCGAGGTTGTTAAAATTATTCTTCCTGACGGCAAAATAGGTAACGGACTGGCGAACGAGGGAGACGCTCTTTTTCTCAAACGCCCTGACGGAGTTGTCATTGACGAAATGAACTGGCAGTCGGATACGAATGTTTGGGATCCGGGAGTGCCCGGCGTAACGAAGGGGGATGTGCTGGCGCGCGTTCCGAACGGATACGACACCGACCAAGCGAGCGACTGGAAAGAGCTTGTTCCGCCGGAAGTTGACTTGATATATCCGGACGAAGACGAAAGCTACTCATGGTATTGGAATCATAATTATGAAATACAGTGGACCGCGGTGAACCCGAACGGCGACGACGCGGATTTGGCGATTGACCTGTATTACATAAAGGATGTGAACGGGGATGGCGAAATAAGCGGCGGCGACACGAAGCATAATATCGTGATGGGGACGGCGAACGACGGCTCGGAGTGGTGGAAGCTCCCGAGCGGGTTTACCGGATACATTTGGATAGAGCTTACCGCCACCGGACCGGAAAATCCGCTGCTTAACAGCACGACGGTGAGCGGCGACATTTGGGACCCGAATCCAATCTTTGTTTCGGATGAAAATTCCGGCGGCGGAGGCGGGGCGGCAGCCGCCACGACCACCGCGACCGGAATCGCCACCACCACGCCGAAAAGGGCGACCACGGCCATTCCGGCGATTGAAATTAAAACGGCTGCCGCCACCTCAACGGCGGCGACCACGACCCTCACGACCCTTCCGGTTATTGAGTTTTCGGTGAACGCCGCGTTCTCAACGGCTTCAACCTCGGCGTTCGCGGTTTCCGCGTCCACCACTCCCGCCACCTCCACTCCGAAATTTCCGGCGGCATTCTCGGCGAGCTCCACCCCGGCGACCACCACGCCAAAAATTGTAATCATCGGCTCCGCCATCCCGGAAATTCCGTTTTTCGCCACCACGACTCCTGAAGCGGCGACCACCACCCCTCCGACAATCGTTATTGAACCGGAAACAGTTTTGGCGCCCCCGGCGGCGAGTTCAACGCCCGGGATGAAGGAGATTGTTTCCGCCTTGGCGGCGGCGGAGAGCGAGGAACAGCAAGAAAATTCCGACCAAGCTGAAGCAAGTATCGGGGAGCAGGCGGCGGCGAACGGGGCGATTACCCGGGAAGTTAACGAAGAAGTTGTATTAGCTTCCGGCGGTGAGGGGAACAGTCCGGATGGCGGCGATAATAACGAAGATGAAAATAATGAAAATGAAAATCAATAAAACAATTTTACTGCTTGCCGTTCTTTTGTGGGGCGCGCCGATCGCTTCCGCGCTGGCGGTGTCGGAGACGCCGCCCCTTGCCGTCGTCTTTGAAACAAACCCGCTGTTCAGCGAGGCGGATATTATTCCCGGAGACGGAGTAACGAAAACCGTTACCGTTACGAACAATTCCGAAGAGAGCCAACAGGTCATCACGGAGGCGATAAACGCGTCGGACGATAGCGGGCTGGGCGAGGCGCTGAAGCTTGTCATCTCCGGCGATTCGGGCGAGATTTACGGTTCCGGAAAAACGCTCGGAGATTTTCTGCGCGCCGGAGAAGTTAAACTTTCCGTGTTGCCGGCGGGAGCCACGGAGGTTTACTCGTTTATTGTTTCCTTTGGCGCCGACGCGGACGATTCCACGCAAAACGGTGAGATCGGCTTTGATTTGTGCGTCGGATTTGAGGGAGGAAACACCAGCTGCGGAGACACGGAGATAGGCGGAGAAGGCGAGGGCGGCGGAGATAACGGCGGAACGGACGGAACGGGAGAAACCGTTCCCGGAACGGGCGGAGGCGGTGGAGGCGGAGCGAACGGCCCCGTTGAACCTTTTGAGCATTTGAAAATCGCCAATGAAACGGCGACTCCGGCGACTCCCCTCGGAACGGCGGTCATCACTTGGGACACGAACATTTTGTCAACAAGCCAAGTGATTTACGGAATCGCCTCGGAGGGGCCGTACCAGCTCAGTCTGGCGACATCGCCGTATTTCGGGTATCCGAACGGAACGAGCGAAGACAGAATAAAAGTGACCCGGCACTCGGTTACGCTCACCGGACTCGCGCCGGATACGCTTTACAAATATCGGGTTATTTCGCGCGCGAGCCCCCCGACGATAAGCTACGAAAAAACTTTTATAATAAACACCGCCCCGCCGGCGGAGGAGTTTTCGGGCGGAAACGGCGGAGCGGGTGAACAGGGTGGAGCGGAGAACGGGGATGGAGGAAACAGCGGGGGTGGAGCGTTGGCTTACGGAACGAAAACTTCGGACAACTCGTTCGGAAAAAGCGAGGGGGGCGGAGAAACTCTCGGGGGTGGGGAGGCGAACGGGGGCGGCGGGGAAAATTTAAATACTGAAAATAATAATAAGGATGTGGAAAGCGGGGGTGGAGAGCCGAAGACGGGTGGAGCGGACGGACTTTTGGGCGCCGCGGCGGCATTCCTCGGACTTTCCGGAGGATGGGGCAAAGCTTTCAATTGGCTGCTCTTGATCCTGTTGGTTATCATAATTATCGCAATTCGCCGGGCAACTAAAGACAAAAAAAGAAAATAAATTTGCCATTGACACAACTACTCTTTTTGTGCTATGAATACACGCGGAGCTTGGCTCTTTGATAATCTATCTTGTTTTATTTGGAGGTGTAGGATGAAGTTTTTTGCATTGGCAGTTTTTTTTGTAGTTGCAATGTTTTTTGTCTCAATGGGGGCGGCGCAAGCCATGTCCCCAGATTGCACTAATTGCAGTCTTACCTTTGCCGACGGGGGGTCTGACTACTCCCAATGGCAACTGGGAGGTTTTGCTGTTGATGGAAATTCGTTCCTCTCCGTTTCTGGTGGGGGACAGGAGAACCACTTATGGTCCAGCGGATCCGGAGAATTTTCCGGGGAAACTTTCCTGGGGCAGGGTTCGTCCCAAAGCTGGGAAATTTCTGGAGGGACCGCATATCAGTCCTCAGGGAGTTTTTTGAGGAACAGTTTGCAGTCCGGAATTGGAGGCGCGGGCGACAATTAAACCAACTCCCCGGAAGCGACTTACTCGCTTCCGGGGGTACAAAAAGAGTCAAAAGAGGAGATCAGATGAGTTTTTCCTGTTTTTTAGTCTTAACAGTTTTCCTCGCGGTTTTCTTGTTCGCGAGGTTTAAAAAAGGAGGAGGTTAGGATGAAATTTCTTTGGTTTTTTGTCTTAGTAGCGCTTTTATTGGCGCCGGGACTCGTTCTCGCCGGTGACACAACCGTCACCAGCGAAACGAATACGAATTTATCTCAGGGTGTTATTTTTAACAATAATCAAAAAAATAACATCAGCATCAGTTCCATAGGGAATTTCCCATATGGACAGTTCCCGAATGCGCCGGAATTTCCGCCGGCGCAGTACCGGAAGGAAACGCCCAACTCTGTAATTTTTTCCAATCTTCCCTCGGTTATTACGAGGGAGATCATTAGGAATTACCGAGGGGGAGTTGTTGCCGAGAAAGGCGAGGACTTTCTGAAGGAAATGGGGGATGCTATAAAAAGCACCCCGGTTGTCTTTCAGAGATTTCCGCCTACTGCCGAAATCACTCCTTTCCCTGGAATTCCTCCGGGATTAACGGAGGGAAGGGATTACGCCAGGGTGGCGGTGTTGTCACTCGGAGCGCAGGACAAAATCCCGAGTAAGTGGGACTTTGCCATGCTGCTTTCGCAAAAGGGAATGGATATTGGAGCTGATTTGATCATCCCGATCAATGAAAGCTCCAACTATGTATTCAAAAACAAGGCAGGCGCCTTTTCTTTGTTTGGCGCCTTCGCCCAGATTTTTGCCTCAACCCCGTGGGGGGCTAATATCTCCCCGGGCGGCGGATTCTCGTCCGGGTCGGGCGAAATCCAGACGCTGCCGTCTATGACGGTGGCGTTTGTAAAAATCCTGGATCCGGATAATTTTTGGGCGGCGGCGAATAAGCAGTTCGCGCCGAAAAAAGCCCAAAAGGTTTCCAAACTGGAAATTGCAAAGCCCAACCTTAAACCAATTCCGGAAAAAAAGGAGAAAACGGAATTGGAGAAAATAAGGGAGGAGATTGGCAAGCAAAATCAAAAGTTGCTTGCCTGTCCATTTGCCTCGCCAGCGAACGCTGAATTAAGAAACAAACAGGGGAGGAATTATTTAACCCTGTTTGTGGTTAGTCAGAATGAGAGCGAGAAAAATATCGCTTTAGATTTGGCATTTTTGAATTTCTCTCAGGCGCTCCGAGACGGACCGCCGGAAAAACTCAGGAGGGATGCTTATGAGGCACTTGCCGTGATCTCTTTGGAGAAATCCAAAAGAGTTTCCGGCAAAAGGAAACAGTATTTGCAAAAAACCCTAAAACTCGCGAAAAAAGCGAGAATTGAGATTGTACCAACGCCCTCGGCGTTGGTGAAAGAATGGAAAGAAAAGTAAAGAAAAGGAGGAAAGAAAAATGGAGAAAAAACGGGATGTTTTTGAAATGATCAAGATTATTTTTGCAGTTTTGTTTATCTTGGCTTTTGTTATCCTCTGCCTAGCGGTCCCATCCAGGGCAGAGATCACCGGGACACCAGTCTCCGCCATCCAGGCGGAACTTGGAACCCCAGTCGCCGACATTAGGGCGGAGCTGGGGGTCGTCCCACCCGGGACAACGGTAACCGTTTTACCGGGCGACACCTACTCAGGTATCGCCCAGAAATTCTGCAAAAAGGGAGTCGGTTCCCTGTTTGCGCTAGTAAAGGCAAACAGGATTTCTGTGGAGGAAGCGGACTTGATATATCCCGGGGATGAGATTTTCATTCCCTCGGAATTATTGAGACCAACTTTCCGTGATCCATTGCGGAAAGTTGAGAATGCAAACAAAAGGCTAGGCGCCCTCTCCGCCGAGAACGCCAGGCTTAATTCAATCCTGGCGAAGGTGAGGATAGACTCAATTGACACCCTCTATAACAGAAGAGCAAAGGAGGCGATCGCGGCGATTATTGCGATCTTCATAATTATTCTCCTTGGGCTCTCCACCTTTCTTCTCAGGAAGGAAGTGGGAGAGCTCGTCGCGGACGAGCGCGAGTTGAAACTCGCGCTTACAAAGAAGGAGAGTGAAAAAATTAAAGAGAGAAACGAAGAGATTGCGTCGTTGTTAAGAGAGAGGCGCAATCTCAAACTCGCGCTCAAGAAGGAGCGCGAGTTGGTGAAGCAATTAGGAGACATTCTTTCAAGGAAGGTTTGAGAATTCACACCACCAAATAAAATAAGAAAGGAGAAAAAAGCTGTTTTATAAGCAGCAAAGACTTTTTCGCGATGTTGGATAACATCGCGACAGTAAAATTAAGTAAAGACAGTAAAGGTGGCATTGTTTATCAATGGCGCCTTTTTTTGACTCGGAGCGTTTTTTGGGATAATATGAACATATTTATTATGCGGCAGTCCGAATTATTCACGAAAACGAGAAAAGAGGCGCCCAAGGACGAGGTGGCGAAAAACGCGAAACTGCTCATTCGCGCCGGTTTTGTCCACAAGGAAATGGCGGGCGTTTATTCATATCTTCCGCTCGGACTCCGCGTTCTGAAAAAAATAAACAATATCATAAGGAGAGAAATGGACGCCATCGGCGGGCAAGAGCTGTTTTTAACCGCGCTCCAGGACAAGTCCGTTTGGGAAAAAACGAACAGGTGGGACGATTCGGTGGTGGACAACTGGTTCAAAACAAAACTGAAAAACGGCTCCGAACTCGGTTTGGGATTCACCCACGAGGAGCCGCTCACGAAATTAATGAAAGAGCACATCAGCTCTTTCCGCGACCTACCCGCTTATCCTTATCAAATCCAAACGAAATTCAGGAACGAAATTCGGGCGAAAAGCGGAATTATGCGCGGGCGCGAATTTTTGATGAAAGATTTGTATTCGTTTTCAAAGGACGAAAACGAGCATAATTCTTTTTACGAAAAGGCGAAAGGGGCGTACGGAAAAATTTTCGCTTCCGTCGGTTTGGGGGATATGACCTACATTACTTTCGCCTCGGGCGGGAGTTTCAGCAAGTATTCCCATGAATTTCAGACGATATGCGAGGCGGGCGAGGATATTATTTTCGTTTCCGAAGAGAAAAAAATCGCGGTCAACAAGGAGGTTTACGACGACAAGACGCTTGAAGATCTCGGCTTGAAAAAAGAGGAGCTGAAAGAGGAGAAGGCGATTGAAGTCGGGAACATTTTCAGTTTGGGGACTAGGTTTTCGGAAGCGTTTAATCTTGACTACACGGATGAAAACGGCGAAAAAAACCCCGTCGTTATGGGCAGTTACGGAATAGGTCCGGGACGGCTGATGGGCGCGATAGTGGAGATTTTTTCGGATGAAAAAGGGATTGTTTGGCCGGAGAGCGTGGCTCCGTTCGGGGTTCATTTACTCAGGTTGGGCGGCGATTCGGAAGTAATGAGCCAAGCGGACGGCGTTTACGCCGATTTACAAAACGCCGGAATGGAGGTATTGTATGATGACAGGGAGGGCGCCTCCGCCGGAGAAAAATTCGCCGATTCGGACTTAATCGGCATCCCATGGCGGGTGGTCGCGAGCGCGAAAACGGCGGCGGCGGGAAAACTGGAGCTGAAAAACAGAAAGACCGGCGAAGTCAAAATGGCGGACAAAAAAGAACTGCTTGAGGAAATTGCTAATTACTAATAACTAATAACTGAATGTTAAACAAATTCTACAACTTTTTTTCAAACGACATCGGCATTGACTTGGGGACCGCCAATACGCTTGTTTATGTTCGCGGGCACGGGATTGTCATAAACGAGCCGTCCGTGGTGGCGGTAAACCAAAAGACCGGACAGGTTGTTGCGATAGGAAACGAGGCGAAGAGGATGGTCGGCAGGACGCCGAGCCATATCGTCGCCGTTCGTCCGCTCGTGGAAGGGGTTATTTCCGATTTTGAAATCACGGAGGAGATGCTCGCTTATTTCATAAGAAAAGTGCACAAGGAAGTGGCGCGGCTTTGGCTTCGCCCGAGAGTCGTGATAGGGGTTCCCTCCGGAATAACGAATGTTGAAATTCGCGCCGTTCGGGACGCGGCGAAGAACGCGGGGGCGCGGGAGGCGTACATTGTTGAAGAGCCGATGGCGGCCGCCATCGGGGTGCGGCTCCCCGTCCAAGAGCCGGTGGGCAATATGGTGATTGACATAGGGGGCGGAACGACGGACATCGCGGTCATTTCTCTCGGCGGCGTGGTGGCTTCAAAAAATATGAGAATCGCCGGAGACCGGCTCAACGCGGACATTGTCCAATACGCGAGAGACGAGTTCAAAATTCTGCTCGGCGAGAAAACCGCCGAGGATGTCAAAATAGCGATCGGTTCCGTCGCCAAAGAAACGGAGGGGCTGGAGGCAAGCATTCGCGGCAGGGATCTGGTGACGGGACTGCCGAGAGAAGTCGCCGTCACGGACGCCGACATTCGCGAAGCGATAATCAAGTCAATTCGCGCCCTCGTAAAAGCCACCAAGGAGGTGATAGAGGAAACTCCTCCCGAGCTCGTTTCGGACATTATGCACCGGGGAATCGTGATGGTTGGCGGAGGGTCATTCTTGAAGGGCTTGCCGGAGCTTTTTGAATCCGAAATTAAAATACCGGTTTACACCGCGGAAGATCCGCTGATATCCGTCGTCAGGGGGACGGGAATCGTTTTGGAGGATATTGACAAGCTTAAGGATGTTTTAGTCCAGTATGAAGATGAATTACCACCGCAATAAAAAAAGGGGCGGCAAGAGGGCGGTTTTTGCCGTCGCGGCTGCCGCGCTTTTTTTGGTTTTGATGATATTCAATGATTCCGCGGCTCGCCTGGTGTCCGTTCCGGTGATGGGGGCGGCGCGGCCGTTTTTAAAAATGAGCAATTCGGTCGGGGAGTGGTTTGGCGGAAACATCGCGATAATGAAAGAAAAAAAAGCGCTTGAAGAGGAGAATCGCGGCTTGAAGGAGGAAGTTTCCACCACCGCCGCGAAGCTTTTGTCGTACGGAATAATAAAAAAGGAGAACGAAGAATTGAAGGCGATTTTGTCGCGCGCGGGGGAGGAAAAGAGAATCGCCGCCGCGATTCTTTCCCGTCCGCCCCGCTCTCCTTACGACACTTTGATTTTGGACGCCGGTTCAAAGGATGGAGTTGAGAAAGGGATGGAGGCGGCGGCTTACGGAGATATTCTGGTGGGCTATGTTTCCGAGGTTTTTCCGTCAACAAGCAAGGTCAGGATGATTTCCTTTCCGGGCGAAGAAACAACCGTCGCGCTCGGCGAATCCGGGGTGGCGGTTGCCGCTTCCGGGCGGGGCGGGGGCAATCTTGAAATCATACTTCCGAGGGCCGTTGAAGTTAAAATCGGCGAACGAGTCGCCACCCTCGGCGTCAATTCCCTGGTTATCGGCATCGTGGAAAAAATCCAAGTCAATCCCGCCGACCCCTTCCAAAAAATCCTCTTCCGCCTCCCGCTCAATCTCCAAGAACTGAAATACATAACCCTAACCCCCAAATAAAAAACACCCCCACTTGGAGACTCAATCTCCAAGTGGGGGGTTAGACTACTTCCTTCCCATTCTGTAGTCCTCCAACTCCTCTTGAACTTCGTACATCATTCCTACTATCTCATCAAGGAACTTCTCCCAACCGAGTTTTTCATATTCCTTGATAAGCTCTTCTCTTATTTGTTGTTTTGTTTTTCTCTCTTTTTCAGTCTTTTCTTTTGTTTCTGGCATAAAACCTCCTTTAGTTTTTATTTCTACTTAAACCATACCACGCCAGTTTAATTTGTCCACCACTTGGAGATTAAGTCTCCACACTTTCCCCGAAGTCGGATTTCGGGGAAAGTGTGGTATAATGCTGAAATGATGAAGAGAATTATCGCCGATATTGTTTTGTTTTTGAGTGTCTTTTTCGCGCCGTGGTATTTCACGGCGTTGTTGGCGTTTTTGTTCGTCGTTTTGTTTCCCAAATTTTGGGAGGCAGTTCTCGCCGGACTGTTTCTGGACGCGATGTACGGCGGAGAGACCGCGGGCGTTTACGGCCGCTTCGGGCTTTTTACGGCAATATCCGCGATAGTGGTTTTCGCCATTGAAAGAGTTAAAAGGCAAATACGAATTTAATGAGAAGAAAAAAAAGAGAATCTCAAATTTATCCCGACGAAATTTTTATGGATTCCAAAAACATCCCCGATTTTGACACGGGGCGTTTTGAGGGGCGCGTGGAGAAGCCGATCGGCAGGAAAACTTTTACCGGCGTGGCGATTTTTTTCGCCGCCGTGATGGTATTTTTTTTCGCCAAGATTTTCTACTTGCAGGCGGTGCAGGGGGCGGTATTCTTCGCCAGAGGAGAAAACAACAGATTAAGAACGGCGCCGATTCTCCCGAACAGGGGGGTGATATACGACAGAAACGGAATGAAGCTGGCGTGGAACGGACCGGAGTCAAGGGTCTATTCCGACCTGCCCGGCTTGAGCCATATTTTGGGTTATGTCGGATTGCCGCGGGAGCGGGACGGCAAAATTCTGCATGATTTGCCGGTGGGGAAGGCGGGCGTTGAGAGGGAATACGAATCGGTTTTGGCGGGCAAGCCGGGGCTGAAGCTACTGGAAACAGATTCGCAAAACAATTCGGTGTCGGAAAGCGTTCAGGAGGCGCCCGAGGACGGGGACGATATTCATCTGACCATTGACGCGAGAGTTCAGTCGGAGTTTTACAAGGCGATGGAAAAAATTATTCGGGATCGCGGTTTTCACGGCGGCGCCGGAGTGCTTTTGGACATAAAAAACGGCGGCGTATTGGCTCTCACGAATTATCCCGAATATGACTCGGGCGTTCTTTCCGCCGGGGGGCCGAGAGAAAAAATCAATGAATTCATCAATGACAAAGACAACCCTTTTTTGAACAGGGCCGTCTCCGGCGTGTACACGCCCGGCTCAATAGTCAAACCGCTTGTCGCCATCGGCGCGCTGAACGAAGGCAACATCACCCCGGAAAAGAAAATTTTCAGCTCGGGAAGCATTTCCATTCCGAATCCGTATTTCCCGGACAAGAGAAGCGTTTTTTACGATTGGAAAAAGCAGGGGTGGGTTGATATGCGCCAAGCGCTCGCCCATTCTTCAAATGTTTATTTTTACGAGGTGGGCGGGGGCTTTGAAAACATAAAGGGCCTGGGAATAAAAAAGATAAAGGAGTATGCCGAGAAGTTCGGGTTGGGGTCAAAAACGGGCGTTGATTTGGCGGGCGAGGCGAAGGGGCTGGTGCCGAGTCCGGAGTGGAAAATGAAAAGAAAAAACGACTCCGTGTGGAGAATCGGCGACACTTACAACGCCAGTATCGGGCAGGGATTTTTCCAGGTAACTCCGATTCAGATGGCGGTTTTCGCCGCCGCTTTCGCGAACGACGGCAAAATTCTCCGCCCGCATATTCTCAATCCGGACTCCCAAGGTCTTACCTTGGGGACCAAGGTAAGACCTTGGGAGTCTTCGGCAAATCTCCCCGCGCGTTATTTCCGAGTAATAAAAGAGGGGATGAGGATGGTTGTCACGGAGGGGACTGCCAGGGGGCTGAGAAATTTGGATATTAAAATAGCGGCGAAAAGCGGAACGGCTCAGATAGGATCTTCAAAAACGCATGTTAATTCGTGGATTATCGGCTTTTTACCGTATGAAAATCCGAAGGTCGCCTTTAGTATAGTTCTTGAAAAGGGTCCGGTTGGAAACTATGTCGGCGCTCTTTATGCCGCCAAGGAACTTTTCAAATGGATGAGCGCGAACACGCCGGAATATTTTGACAGTTTGCAAAAATAAACTTTATATAATACAATACACTCTAATATGACAAATAATAACTCGGAGTTTTTGAGCAAAGAGAGGTTTGAGGAAATCAAGAAGGAGCTTGAAGACTTGAAAACCAACAAGAGGAAGGAGATCGCCGATCGGCTTGAGTACGCGAAGAGCATGGGCGACCTTTCCGAGAATGCCGAATACAAGGAGGCGAAAGAGGCGCTTGATATGCTTGAGGACAGAATAGCGCATTTGGGGGATGTGGTGAGGAGAGCGGTGGTCATAAAAACCGGCGACGGGGATACCGTCCAACTGGGATGCTCAGTCAAGATTAAAAAAGCCGGATCGGGCGACATTAAAGAGTTTCGCGTCGTCGGACCGGAGGAGGTGGACATAACGAAGGCGAAGATTTCAAACTTGTCGCCGATGGGCGCGGCGCTTATGGGCAGAAAAAAGGGCGATGAGTTTGCCGTGAAAAGCCCCAACGGAGAAATAAAGTATAAAATCCTTGATATATCATGAGCTCTTTGGAAGAAATACGAAACGATCGCGTAAAGAAATTGGAGATTCTGAAAGGCGAGGGCGTCAACCCTTACCCTGTTTCGGTTTGCCGCGATTTCAGCGTGGCGGAAACGCTGGAAAATTTCGCCAAATTGTCAAAGAGGAAAAAGCCGCTCTGCCTTGCCGGCAGAATAATGGCGATCCGCGGCCACGGGGGGTCCGTCTTTTTTGACGTTTTTGACGGAACCGCGAAAATGCAGGCGTACATAAAAAGGGACGAAGTTGGGGAGGAAAGCCACCGGCTTTTTCTCGGCGCGGTGGATGTGGGGGATTTTCTTGAAATTCGCGGGTCGCTTTTCGTCACGAAAAAGAAAGAAAAGACGCTGAAAATATCCAAGTGGAAAATGGCGGCGAAATCCCTCCGCCCCCTGCCGGACAAATGGCACGGGTTGCAGGATGTTGAGGAAAGGTTCAGAAAACGCTATCTTGACCTGCTGGCGAACGGCGAGGTCAGGGAAAAATTTCTCCTGCGTTCAAAACTGATTTCCGAGGTGAGGGATTTCTTGAACAAAGACGGGTTTTTGGAAGTTGAAACGCCGGTCCTTCAGCCGCTCGCCGGGGGGGCGCTGGCGGAGCCGTTCAAAACCCACCATAACGCGCTTGATATTGATTTGTTTTTGAGAGTAGCTCCGGAGCTTTACCTTAAAAAACTGCTCATCGGCGGCTTTGAAAAAATTTACGAGATGGGGAGAAACTTCCGCAATGAAGGGATTGACGCGACCCATAATCCGGAATTCACGATGCTTGAAATGTACGCGGCTTATTGGGACGCGGAGCAGCTGCGGAATTTCATTGAAAAGTTTATGAAAAACCTCGCCAAGAAAACACTCGGCAAAAACCAGTTTGAATTCAACGGCAATAAAATTTCTTTCGCCAAAAAGTTCAGTGTGATTTCATATTATAATGTCTTGAGGAGCCGCGCGCTGATAGCCGACCCGAAAAACGCTCCGCGCGAGGACATCGCGCTGAAGGCGAAGCAGTCCGGAGTGAAAGTTGAAAAGTTTGAATCCAAAGAAAAAATACTGGACAACATCTACAAAAAACTGTGCCGACCGAAAATAGTAGAGCCGACCTTCATCGTTGATTATCCCGTCGGCGCTTCGCCGCTGGCGAAAAGAAAGGACGGCGACAAAGACCTTATTGACAGGTTTCAGCTTGTCGTGGGCGGAGTGGAGATTGTGAACGGTTTTTCGGAACTGAACGATCCGGTTGACCAGCGGGAGAGGTTCGCCGAGCAGGACAAAGCGAAAGAGGCGGGCGAGAAAGATGTTTCCCCGAGCGACGAGGATTATTTGGAGGCGATGGAATACGGAATGCCGCCGGCGGCGGGATTCGGAATAGGCATAGATCGGCTCATTATGCTCCTTACGGACACCCATAATGTAAAAGAGGTAATCCTGTTCCCAACGCTAAGACCTAAGGGCTAAACCTAACCAAGCCACTCGCGAGCGGAGGGATTGACAAAAATGGGGTTTGTGTGGTATGCTGTGGGTAGTAAATTGGCACGGTCGTTTTACGGCCGCTTTAAAAATTGAATACTAAGAATTTTAAGGAGGTGTGGAATGGTAGACCCTACAAACTGGAATCAAGTTTTACTTATTGTGGCTGCGGTTGCGGCTGCCTACATTCTTTACTTGGTAAACGGATTAATAAGAGCTGAACACTCCAGCTCTTGGGAGAGAGCTGGAGTGTCGGCGATTTTTGGGGTCGCCGCCGGTCTGATAATATGGGGAATCGGCATTGTTGTCGGGGTTACGGTTATTGGTCGGCCGGCGCCATTCAATCAGCTGGCAGAGAGGATCGGAATTACCTATGAGGTAGGTAATTCCGCCGGGGAAAAAGGGACCTTCTGGATTTTGTCGAAAGATGGATCCAGGATTTTTAAGGGGGTTCCTGGCGCGTTAAGGATGCCGGGGGTTAGATTTGTCCTCCTCGGCAACAGGATCGTAATAGTAAGGAAGGAGGTTTTTCCCACAAACAAGAACAAGAAGTAGAAACCTTTTCATTTCGTTTCATAGTCTGGACATGGAAGCGTCCGGGCTATTTTTTTTGCAATTTTGGCGGATGGAATGTTATCCACAGTTTTGTGGATTTTTGGGTTTGGAGAATGGGGAAGGGTGGTGTATAGTGTTATTAAAGTGGGTGAAAGTGGATAAACCTGTGGATAGTGTGGATAACTTTTGTTAATTGCTTTGCAATTAACAAAAGTTATCCATCCTCCGAAGCTTTAGCGAAGGAGGAAACTCCAGGCAACAAAAGAATAACAAGCATAGAGGGCGGGGTGATGATTTTCTAAAATTCACTTCGTTCTCTAATAAAATCATATGTTAATAGGCGAATACAAACACAATCTTGATACGAAGAAAAGAATGGCCGTTCCCGCCAAATTCAGGAAGGAAATAGGCAAAAAGGCG
>JAADHB010000001.1:20594-26975 GCA_013152035.1 bacterium | reverse complement strand
CTCTCGGAATGGGCCCGAAAATTCTCCCTCCTTTCGGCTCTTTCTTTCCTTTGTCAATGATAACAACCGCGTTTTCGTCAAAGCGGATATGCGAACCGTCTTTCCTTCTGTATGTCTGTCTCTGCCTTACCAACAGGGCGTGCAGAACATCCTTCTTTTTCACCATTTTTCTCGGCTCAGCCGACTTTACGGACACGACGACAATATCGCCGAGGCGCGCGTACCGCCTCTTGCTCCCTCCGAGAACCTTAATAACCTGAACGATTTTCGCTCCGGTGTTGTCCGCGACATTTAATTTTGTTTCCGGTTGAATCATAAAAATTTACTTATCGTTAAACTTTCTTCAAAATTTTGAAATGCTTGTCTTTTGAAATGGGCCTGCATTCCTCAATGATTACCTTATCGCCCGCTTTGTGTTCGTTCGTTTCGTCATGCGCTTTGTATTTACTGCTCATTCGGATATATTTTTTGTATTTCGGATGTTTGGTATAGCGATCAACCAAAACCGTGACGGTTTTGTCCATTAAGTCCGATATTATTTTGCCTTTTAATTTCTTTGCCATAATATTTATTTTACACTCTTGAAATTATCTTCGTTTTCAGCGGCAGTTTCGCTCCCGCCTTTCGCAGCGCTTCGCGCGCGACACTTTCTTCAACTCCGTCAACTTCAAAAATAATCGTTCCCGTCTTTACCGGCGCCACATATCCGACCAAATCGCCCTTTCCCTTACCCATTTTAACCTCCGCCGGTTTGGCGGTTATCGGCTTGTCCGGGAAAATGCGTATCCAAATCTTTCCGGTTTTCTGAATGGCTCGGGACATCACTCGGCGCGCCGCCTCAATCTGGTTTGATTTAATCCATTTCGGCTCTTCCGCCCTGATTCCGAAAGACCCGAAAGACAATTTCGCGCCCCTTGTCGCCAACTGCCTCTTTTTGGGGTTTTTCCGCGCCCTCTGCCATTTTCTGAATTTTACTTTTTTTGGTAATAACGCCATTTTATTTTATTCCAATATCTCGCCCCTGTAAATCCAGACCTTTATACCTATGTCTCCGTACGGCAAATGCGCCCTTTCTTTCGCGAAATCAACATCGGACCTCAATGTCTGCAAAGGAATTCTTCCTTTTCTCAGCCATTCTCTTCTGCTCATTTCAGCTCCGCCAAGCCGGCCGGACATGGAAATTTTAACCCCCTTCACCTCCTTGTTCGCCATTACTTTTTCAATCATCTGCTTCATCACCCTTCTGAACGGAAATCTTTTTTCAAGGTTTTCCGCGACCATCTGGGAAACAATCTTCGCTCGTATTTCCGGAAAACGCACCTCTTCTATGGTCAGCTTTAAATCGCGCGGAATACTGGCTCCTATTTTTTGGAGCATTTTCCTTACTTCCATCTTTAATTTATCCGATCCCTCCCCCTTTCTCCCTATCACCAATCCTGGCCTTGATGTTTTAATTATGACATTGAGCGTATTGGGTGATCTTTCTATTTCAATGGACTCAACATACATCCCCCTCATCTTTTTTTCAAGCCATTCGCGAAGCAAAACATCCGCCTTCAAAAAATGCCTGTATTTTTTCAGGTTAAACCAGCGCGATTTCCAGTCGCGGATAATTCCTAATCTAAATGCGTATGGGTGAACTGTTTTACTCATGATTTTTATTTTTTCCGTTCCGAAAGAACGACTGTGATATGCGAAGTCCTTCTTTTAAAAGGGTGCGCCATTCCTCTCCATACCGGCTTCCACCTTTTATAACTCGGGCCTTCGTCAACCTTAATTTCCTTAATGTATAAATTCGTTTTTTCCGTGTCTATTTTATGGTTATTTTTCGCGTTGCTCAACGCCGACTTCAGCAATTTCGCGATCGCGGGAGCGGACCTTTTGCCCAAAAACATAAGCTGCGCCAACGCTTCGTCAACTTTCTTTCCGCGAACCAAACCGGCAACAAGCCTCGCCTTTCGCGGGGCAATTCTGTGATAACTCAATTTTGCTTTTACTTCTTCCATAAATATTTATCGCGTTTATTAACTTGTTTTTGACGCCTTCGCCGCCGCTATTTCCGCGTCTTTTTTCTTCTGCTCAATCTCTTTCTGCATCTTACCTCCGTGCTTTATGAATTTTCGCGTTGAGCTGAATTCGCCCAATCTGTGCCCGACCATTTCCTCGGTGACTTTCACCTCTATAAAATCCTTTCCGTTATGCACCCCAAAAGCGAAACCCACCATCTCAGGAGATATTTGCGAATTTCTCGCCCATGTCTTAATAACCGCGCCGTCATCAGGATTCGCTTTGAGAACTTTCTTCAATAATTTTTCGTCCACGTAAGGACCTTTTTTAATTGATCTTGCCATAAAATTATCGTTTCTTTTTCTTTCTTCGGCTCACTATAAACACATTTGAATACTTTTTCGGCTTTCTCGTCTTAACGCCTCTCACTCCCTTCCCCCATTTGTTTTTCGGCCTTCTCATACCGAGACCTGCTCTACCCTCGCCACCCCCGAGAGGATGGTCAACCGGATTCATCGCGGACCCCCGAACCGTCGGCCTTATGCCCATCCACCTTGAACGGCCGGCCTTGCCGATAACCACCAATCTGTGCTCTGAATTTGAAACCTGCCCGACGCTCGCCCACGCCTTTTCCGGAATTTTTCTCACCTCTCCGGATGAAAGTTTGACAAGCGCGTAATTCTTGTCGTGGGCGATGACTTCGGCGGAGCTTCCCGCCGATCTTCCCATTTTCGCTCCCGACCCCGGCTTCAATTCCATATTATGAATAAAGGTTCCAACCGGAATCTTTCCCACGGGGAGGCGGTTGCCCACCTTGGCTTCCGCCTTTTCGGAAACGATAATCTTGTCACCCGGCTTGATCTGCGCCGGAGCGAGAACGTATCTCTTTTCCCCGTCCGCGTAAACCGCCAAGGCGATAAATCCGGATCTGTTCGGGTCATATTCAATTGATTTTATCGTCGCCGGAATATCAAACTTATCATACTTGAAATCCACCTGCCTGTACAATCTTTTCACCCCCCCTCCTTTGTGGCGAACCGTGATTTTCCCCGCCGAATTCCTGCCGTTGGCCCTCCTGAATCCCTTGGTCAAGCTTTTCTCCGGCTCAACACGCGTCAAAAGCGCGCGGTAGTCAATGCCGGTCATATGCCTTCGTGATGGAGTTGTGGGCTTGTATGTTTTCATTATACCTCTATTTTATCCCCTTTATTGAGATAAACCACGGCTTTTTTGAAGCCGGGCTTTACTCCGCGCCTTCCTCTTATAAATCTTTTTTTTGAAGGGGAATTCGTGATGTTCACTTTTTTGGGGCTCACTCCGTACGCTTTTTTTATCTCCTGCTTTATGATTATCTTATTGGCGTTTCTGCCAACCTTAAAAACATAAACCCCTTCTTCGCCCAACGAAGCGGCTTTTTCGGTAATGTGCGGGGTGGACAGGTTTTTTGGGACAGAACCGGACTTCGGCTTGTCCGAAACAGAAGCCTTTTTGGAGGCCCCGGTTTTTTTCTCTATTTTTTCGTTATCTTTCTTTTCGGAATCGGTTTTCACCTTCTGTTTCTTTTCAAATCGTTCTTTCTCCTTTCCTTTTTTGAAAACATCAAATATAGCCATATTATTGAAAACGCGCCCTCTGGGGCACAGTGAATATACTAACAAACAAGCCAAAATAAGTCAATCACCAAGAAATTTACGAGCCGAGCATCAGCAGTTCCGGCTTGAAAAGGAAGATGATTCCCAAGGTGAGCATCAGAACGCCCGCCACCAGACGCGACCATCTGGAATACGCGCTGTTGAAGAGAAAAAACTTCATTGAGAAACCGGCTATTGCGAGGACGATAATATCGTCAAGCATATAGAAGAAATCGTAAAGCCCGATATACCCGTAATATTTCCACGCCGCCAAATTATACATCGTAAGGGTTTTTGTGAAGATAACGGGGATTCCGAGCGAACAAAGCAGCTCAACAAGATTGACGGAGAACGCGATCGCCACCACGCCCAAAAGCATCATCGGCAAAGAGGCGGAACGCAAAACCTTTTTGATTCTCTCGCTCAGTTTTTTTTGCTGCTCGGGGGTGGAAACTTCGCAGACATTCGGTTTGAATTTGTAGAATTCCCTTATGGAAATAACTCCGGCGACGACCGCCGCCGCGCCGATGGCGAACTGAACGAAAGACAAGTAGCCCAGAAAAATAAAGGCGTTTAGCCACGCCGCCATAAAAAGAAAGTAGGAAACGGCGGAAGTGAGTATGAAAACACCACCCACCAGCCACACTTTTTTGCGGGAGCCGGTGGCAATTACGAGCGTCAAGAGAACGAGCAACGCCCACATTGAGCAAGGATTAAAGCCGTCCAAGGTGCCCAGGACGACGGACAAAAGAGGCAGGGAAAGACTTTCTATTTTAACCTCCCCGAGAAAGGGGAGGTTAACGGATTCTCCTTCTCCGCTCGCGCCCAGTGAGGCGGTCCCGGTTTCCAAATTCTCTATCATCCGCCTGATTTTCTCGCCGGAATTTTCCGGCTTGTCAAAACCGATAAGATATTGGTCGCCGACAATGGTGAGCGGAACCGCCAGTCCTTTTATGTTTAATTTCTTTGCCGTGTCCAAAAACAGTTTTCTGTTTTTCTCATCGTGCCAAACTTCGTATTCCACAACCTCCAAGCCCGGTATCTCTTTTTTCAGGTCTTTCAGAAATTCCCGCTCCGCCAGGCAATGAGGGCATTCTTCGCCGTGGAACAGGGTGACGGTCGGCGGCGCGGCGGGTTCCGCCGGCTTTGGCGGCTCGGACGCGAAACCAAAGGCGGGACTGATTAGGAATCCCGCCAGCAAAATGACTGAAAAATACTTTTGTAATCTATTCATTTATACGCCTTGTCTCGCTTTTTAATTTTAAGAACATAGATTGAATTTCTTTTAAGATCAAAACCCAAATCGTCTGAATAATTTTTCTTGCGGGATTATTTTTTTCTCTTTCACCTCTTTTCGGGCCTCGCTTATATCCGTTATATTTTCCCAATACGACAAAAACTCCCTAAATCGGTTATCAAGGGCTTTTAGGCGCAGATATTCGCGTTTCGGAACAGAAATTTTGTCTTTTACGGTTGCCGTTGCCATATTCAAATGCTAACAAATTTATTTCCAGGCCGCAATGGCCTCTTTCGGATTTGAGATTATGATTTTAAATCTTTATCAACTTTTCAGCAACTCAATTATTTTCTCTAAAATATCCTGAGTGGCCTGGAGAGTGTTGGCCATTTGATTAATCTCGGGCAAGTACCCAACTTCACCAATATTCACATTACTGAGTGTATATCCCGCACCAGTGATAGGTAGACCAGTGGTAATATTGGCGTTTGAATTCATTCCAACAAGACTGAAGTAGGCAACTTGACCCGCGTAACCCTCCACCGTTGATCTATCAGCGGTAATAGTTATTTTCTTTGTCTGACCATCTCCAATATACATCGGAGAAACAATCACGGATTGATGATTTGCGTTTAACGAACCTGTTCCCAGTATACTGTTGTTTTCGTCCAAAACCGAAACTTTCGCAAAAGCGGCGTCGTTGGCAAGCCCCGTCCTTTCAATAACTAGGGAACTAATGACAATATCACCGCCTGAGGCGGAAAGGTTTATGACGGTAAAGGAAATATCTTTTTGGCTTCTGAAGGCGATAGATGAGGGTGGCTGAACACCCAAGGTCGCGCCCAATGTCGTTGTCGTTTTTGACGCCACAATACTGAAGAACGAATCACTAGTGTCAGAAACATACTGGTAGCTGCCTAGCTCAGTGGGAACATTGTAATCTATATTAATTTTATAATCGCTTGCCAAAACTACATCGGCTGGAATCGTCCACCTTTCAAAACCGTCATTAGATATTTTGGTAAATAATGTTTTTATGACATTATTTCCTCTTTGGAGACTAATATTGACAAATTGTGTAGGCAAGTTTTGGGATGTCCATTTAATATCGTATGTTTGCCCCACCCGCAGAACTTCTCCTCCGTTCGGAGAAAGGATAGTGATTGAGGATTGATTTTTTTTACACACATCAAGCTGTGCCTGCAGCGCGCTAATTTGTGTAAGCAAAATAGTCACCTGATTTTGAAGTCCTCCCGCAGTGGAAGTTGTACTTGATAAAGCCTGTTGAGCGGTGGAAACTGCATTCTTTGAGTTGTTCAAGGAGGCGGGGTTTTGACACTCTGAAATTTTCTTCTGTAAGTTTGCAATTTTAGTAAGAAGAGAATTTATCTGCGCCTTAAGAATTCCTATTACTTTGTCCGCCTTGCTTGAACTACTAATCTGGTTTGTATTTGCGATAATCGCTTTTGTTTCAACCGAGGCCATACCAATAACACCATTAATATT
>JAADHB010000001.1:0-20557 GCA_013152035.1 bacterium | reverse complement strand
TCTGGGAGAAGGTTATTATCTGTGTAAGTCAAAACATTGCCTTGAGCAATTAAATTCCGTCGGTTCGGCTCAAATTTAGGGGAAGTATCTCTATAAATATTGTAAACGCCTACTGCTGGCTCTCCTGCTGCAACAAAAACTCTTTGCCAGTTTAAAATTACTGAGTCATTGGAAACTTTTGACATCAATCCTCGAACTTGATTGGACACGTTAATGGGTATAATACTAAACATACCATTGCTTGTATCGCTATATTTTGCATTATATTCACCCGGCTTGATTGCCATAATTAAAATTCTGTAATTGCCCGGATTGACACTGCCTGAAACAGTCCAGTTTACATAACCAGAGTTCGGAATATTGGTAAAAATACTATGTTGTGAAGCGGAATAAGCTGTTTTGTACTCTACAAGATCAATGAAAATCTTCCAATTAACACCTTCCGGAAGTTTACTCCTGTCCCATCTAATAGTGTAAGTTTTCCCAATTTTCCATGTTTCCCCTCCGTTTGGGGAGAGGACGGTAACGGAAGACTCTTTTGTCTTGCTGTTGTTTTCATTTATCGCCAACCCATGAAAATTTGCGTCCCCAACATCTCCAGCACTATACTGATTAGAATTTCCACTACTGCATCCGTAAATCTCATTTAATTTCGCCCTCGTTGAAGGACCAAAAAAGCCAGTGCCATATCTAAGCCCAACTGGAGTTAAAATTTCGTTTTTGTATTTCTGTTGAAAACCAGTGACAGCGGAAGCGGTTCCCTCACCAAAATATCCCTTATTGGAGCCAATAATAAAGTTTTCTTTTTCTAAGGCAATTTGGAGCGCTGTGACTTCACTTCCTCTGTTCCCGATTTTTAGATTAACATTAAAATTATGGCACCATGATTGGCTCCCATTTTTTATCTGTCCCAACTGCTTTTGCAAATTCTGAACTTGCGCCAGTAGAACGGAAATTTGCGCCTGTAAATCTGTGACGGTATTGGCTGAAGCAAAAATTGGCACAACCAAAATACCCAGCAACATGCCCGCAAATACAAACTTCCTGATGTTTTTCATAAAATTATTGACAATTTATGTCTTATTAAGTTAATAATCTTTATTTATACTGTTTCCATACTACCATAAAGATGTTTTTCAAGGAAGCTGTTTGATTTATTTCCAGGCCGCAATGGCCTCTTTCGGATTTGAGATTATGATGAACTTATGAGTAAGGATACTCAGCGGATTAAGGCTGCGCGCCTCGGAAATCTCCATTCCGGGAATATTCCTGAAACTTTTCTCCGCCTCGGCGTCTTTTTTCGCCAGCGCGAGAATCGCCTTGTTTTTTCTTCTTGACGCCATTTTTTCAAACCCCTTGATTGATGAAACCGACTTCAGTATCGCCATCGCCTCTTTTGTTTTCGGTTCCGCCAAAACAACCTTGTCCAAAAACAAAATTTCGTTATCGCGAAACTTCTGCGAAAGCGCCGTAAGAAACGCCTTTCTCTTCATTTTCTTGTTTATTTTTTTGGAATAGTCCTTTTCTTTAGTCGGACCGTGCGCGACTCCGCCGCCAACCCAAATTGGCGACCTTATTGATCCGTGCCTCGCCCTTCCGGTCCCTTTCTGCCTCCACGGCTTTTTTCCTCCACCACTAACCTCGCCTCTTCCCTTGGCGTGGGCGATGGTATCCCTTTCGTTCGCCTGCATGGAAACGACAACCTGATGCATCAGGTCCGGATTCCAAGGCAAACCGAAAATTTCCTCGGGAAGCGCAAGGTCCTCCACTTTCTCGCCTTTTTGATTGTAAATTACGGTTTGCATTTTATTGATTTTTTCTCAATTAACCCCTGATTTCCAAAAGCGTTCCTTTGCGTCCGGGTACGGCCCCAAAAATATACAACTGGTTGTTTTCTTTATCAACTTTTATTATTTTCAAGCCCTTGACCGTCACTCTGTCCGCCCCCATTCTTCCAGCCATTCTGGTCCCCTTGAAAACTTTTTGCGGTCCGGTTGAGCCGATTGAGCCCGGCTTCCTTTCCGAATGCTTTTGTCCGTGGGATGCCGGCCCCCCCGCGAATCCGTGCCGTTTGACGACACCCTGGAACCCTTTTCCTTTTGAAATTCCACTCACTTCAATTTTGTCCCCCTCCTCAAAAATATCGGCGTTTATTTTATCCCCGACTTTCAGTTCCGAATTCGCCGCCACACTAAACTCCCTCAAGCAGGCGAATGAGCCCTTGGCGCGCTGGGGCTTATTGATGTTTTTCGCCCTGCGTTCCCCGAAACCAACCTGCGCCGCTTCGTATCCGTCACTCTCCTCCGTTTTGATTTGCGTGACCGTCAACGGCCCGGCGGAAACCAAAGTAACCGGAATCGCCCTTCCGTTTTCGTCAAACACCTGCGCCATATTTTGTTTTTTTGCTAATATGAATTTCATGGTGATTTTTTGCCCGCCTTCATCTGAATCCCGCCTGCGGCGGATCTAAGAGTTTATAGTCGTCCGCCGGAGGCGGACTCGTTAAACTCTAAGACATTTTCACTTCAATATCCACTCCGGCGGGAAGGTTCAAACTTGTCAAAGCGTCAATGATTTTCGCGTTCGGATTTAAAATATCAATCAATCGCTTGTGAACCCTCATCTCAAACTGCTCTCTTGAGTCCTTGTTGACAAAAGTGGCGCGATTAACGGTGTATTTCCTGATCTCGGTGGGCAAGGGAACCGGTCCAGCTATGCTGGCATCATATCTCCTCGCAGTATCAACAATCTGCTTCACGCTTTTGTCCAAAACCTTGTGCTCGTAAGCGCGGACGCGTATGCGAAGTTTTTGCTGTTCCTCTTTTTTTGCTTTTTTTGTGGCTGTCATTATTGTTTTTTGCCGAAACGCCGGCAATAATCGTTAAAAATAAATCGGGAGTCCGGCGTCTTCTTGCTCTTTTTGCTCAAAAAGACGCCGGACTCCCGCCCATTCCCGCGAGCGTCAGCAAGCGGGGATGGGCGGAATAATCCATTAAGCTATGATTTTAGTCACAACTCCGGCTCCCACCGTTTTTCCTCCTTCGCGAATGGCAAACCTTGTCTGCTCTTCAAGAGCGACCGGCGCCGTAAGCTTAACTTTGAAAGTAATCGTGTCTCCCGGCATCACCATCTCCGTTCCCTCAGGCAATTTAACATCTCCGGTGACATCCGTCGTCCTGATGTAGAATTGCGGCTTGTAGCCGGTGAAGAACGGCGTGTGCCTTCCTCCTTCCTCCTTTTTCAAAATGTAAACTTCGGCCTCAAACTCCGTGTGCGGAGTAATGGATCCCGGTTTAACCAAAACCTGACCTCTTTCAATTTCCTCCTTTTTCAGCCCTCTCAAGAGAATTCCGGCATTATCTCCCGCCATTCCCTCGTCAAGAGACTTGTTGAACATTTCAATTCCGGTCACGGTCGTCTTTCTTGTTTCTCCAAGGCCGACAACTTCAACCTCTTCTCCAACCTTGATTTTTCCTCTTTCAATTCGTCCGGTAACGACCGTTCCGCGGCCTTCAATGGAGAAAATGTCCTCAACCGGCATAAGAAACGGCTTGTCCGTGTCGCGTTCCGGCTCCGGAATGTACTCGTCAAGCTGTTTGGCGAGCTCCAAAATCGGTTTCGCCCATTCGTCATCCGGGGATGTGGCTTCAAGCGCCTTAAGGGCGGAACCTTTGATAATAGGGGTGTTTTCTCCGTCGTACTCGTATTTCGTGAGAAGCTCCCTGATTTCCTCCTCAACCAAATCAACGAGTTCTTTGTCCTCAACCATATCAACCTTGTTAATGAAAACAATAATCCTCGGAACGCCAACCTGCCTGGCGAGAAGGATGTGCTCTCTGGTCTGAGGCATAGCGCCGTCGGTCGCGGAAACGACGAGAATCGCGCCGTCCATCTGCGCCGCTCCGGTAATCATGTTCTTGATGTAGTCGGCGTGGCCCGGGGCGTCAATATGCGCGTAGTGCCTATTTGCCGTTTCGTACTCCGAGTGGTGGAGGGCGATAGTGATTTTCCTCGCGCCTTTTCCTCCGGAGCCTTGTCAATCTCATCAACCTTTTCAATTTTAACCTTGTTGCCCGCCAAGTTGAGCACATGCAAAATAGCGGCCGTTAAGGTCGTTTTTCCATGGTCAACATGGCCGATGGTTCCCACATTGACATGGGGTTTTGTCCTTTCAAATTTTTCTGCTGCCATATTTTTCAGCGATTAGCCATCAGGGCTTTGTTTTCACTGTTCCCCGGTCGCTAACAGCCAGTTTAATGTTACTAATCTCGACTTTATTAAAATACAAAAAGCGCAGTTTTTACGCAGTGTCTCTATGTTAATAAAATACGGCGCCAATGTCAAGCAAATGCGTAACCCCGCCCGCTTTCGCAATTCGGCTGAACTTATCAACCCGGAAAACAACCCATCAATTCAAAAAATTTGCTATGATATGGATACAAGGCGTTGAATGGCTGCCGTCAAATCACACCCTAACATATCAAGAATTGCGCGCCTGCTAACCGATTTATGGGATAATTCAAATTTTAAACTGGTCGAATTCGACCAGTTTAAAAAATAACTAAATTATGATCAATAAAATACAAGTTCAAAATACTAAAATATCCATAATCACAAAAAATCAAGATGATTACATTTCCCTTACCGATATGCTGAAAGCAAAAGACGGTGATTTTTTTATTTCAGACTGGCTGAGAAATAGAAATACAGTCGAATTTTTGGGAATTTGGGAAAAAATAAATAATCCAAATTTTAATTATGGCGAATTTGCCGTAATTAAAAGCAATGTAGGATTGAATAACTATAAAATAAGCGTTAAAGAATGGACCCAAAAAACAAATGCCATCGGATTACAGGCTGTTGCCGGTCGTTATGGCGGAACTTTCGCGCACAAAGATATCGCTTTTGAATTTGGGATGTGGATTTCTCCCGAATTTAAAATTTATCTCATAAAAGAGTTTCAGCGGCTTAAAGAAATAGAGAATGAACGATTGTTGCTCGGCTGGGACGCAAAACGAATGCTCACAAAAATAAATTACAAGATTCACACCGATGCCATTAAAGAGCATATTATCCCGCAATTGGTGACAAAAAAGGAAACTAAATTTGTTTATGCCGATGAAGCCGATGTTTTGAATGTCGCGCTTTTTGGTATGACCGCAAAACAGTGGAGAGAGAAAAATAAAGGTAAAGGTAAGGCGGGCAACATCCGGGACGATGCGGATGTTAGGCAATTGGTTTGTTTGGCAAATTTGGAAAGTATGAACGCGGAACTTATCAGGCAGGGGCTATCTCAGCCGGAAAGATTGAAACAACTTAACGCGGTTGCGATTGCGCAAATGAAATCACTGATTGAAAACAAAACGATCAAAAAACTTAAACCCAAGAAATAATCCGCTAATTCAAAAATTTGCCAAATATTTCATCAAGGCATTTTCGGTTTTTGTACCAGCATTGAAACATTACGGCCAGTTGACACTGGGTGATTGTTCATGATAGGAATAGTCATAGAATTGGTATACAAAAATAAAAGATTTTGCCGCAACAGTGTTGGTTTTAAAAGGGGTTCGATTCCCCTTCACTGGGTTTATGGCTAGCAAAGGACCGCGCAGGATAGGTGGGAGACACTGGAGTTCCAGCACCAGCTGGGATGGAGTGTCATCCTTGAGATACCACCCTTTCTTTATGCGAAAGGTGTTGAGGTTGTACTGTGTTGTATAACGTCAACATTTGCCAGAAAACCGCGGCACCCGAGGCACGCAATCACGATTGCGTGCCTCAATTTATTTTTGGTCCCACATCCGCGTTCATTATCATCTCCCGAAACCCGACCTTAGGGCAGCGCGCCCTACCGGGTGCGGCCCGCCCGCCATGCAAGCCTCAGGCGTTGCGGGTGCGGCAGTTTTTGACGTATTTTCTCAGTTCTTTCGCGATTGACGCGAGTTCGCCGTCGGAGTATGGCGAAGCGTCGGACAAGGATGGGTCGTTCATTTCCGCCGGGATGAATTTCTGCAGATAATAATTTTCCGCTCCCCTGATTGTTTCCGCGATTTTTCTTAAATCATCCGCGCTTGTGAGGGTTTTCGCGACAGTGGTGCGAAACTCGTATTCAATGCCGGATTTCATTATTAAATCAATGCTTTCTTTCAGTTTTTCGGCGGACACAGGCCGGCCCGTGATTTTCGGATAATCTTCAAGCGGCGCCTTGATGTCCATGGCGATGTAATCAACCAGCCCTCCGTCAATCAAATTTTTCAGCGCCTCCGGCCGCCCCCCGTTGCTGTCCAGCTTCACCAAAAATCCCATCGCTTTTATTTTTTCAAGCATCTCCGGCAAATCCTTATGAAGAGCGGGTTCGCCGCCGGTAACACACACCCCGTCCAGCTTCCCGCGCCGGCTCTCAAGAAAATCGTAAATTTCCGAAAGGGGTATCTCCGGCGCGTATTTCTCCGGAATAACCAGTTCCGGATTATGGCAATATCGGCAGCGAAAATCACAGCCGACGGTAAAAATCACCGCGGAAGTCTTTCCGGGGTAATCAATCAGAGAAAATTTTCGCAGCCCTCCGATAATCATACCGTTGCTTTGTATGTTTTCCTCATTCCAAATTCGGCTTTTTTGCCGTCATTCCATTGGGTTGTCGGACGCAGGTAGCCGACGATTCTTGAGTAAATTTCGCATTGGCTTTGGCATTTATCGCAAACCGGAACCTCGCCGAAAAGATATCCGTGATTCGGGCAGACGCTGAATGTCGGGGTTAGCGTGAAGTACGGCAGGTTGTAGTTTTCGCACACTTTTTTCACCAACTTTCCGACACTCGCCCCGTCTTCAATTTTCTCGCCAAGGAAAAAGTGCAGAACCGTGCCGCCGGTGTATTTTGTCTGCAGGCCGTCCTGCAATTCCAGCGCCTCAAAAACATCGTCGGTAAAATCAACCGGCAAATGCGTTGAATTGGTGTAAAACGGATCTTCCGTCTTCTTGCCCTCGCCGTTCGCGAAAGCCGCATTCTCGTATTTTTTCCGGTCAAGAAGCGCCAGCCGGTGCGAAGTCCCCTCCGCCGGCGTCGCCTCCAGATTGTAATTGTTTCCGGTCTCCTCCTGAAAAACGGCCATTGTTTTCCTCATATACTCAAGCGCCTCCTCGGCGAACTTTTTGCCTTTTTCGGACGCTATCGTTTCTCCGTAAAGATTCTTCACCGCCTCATTCATTCCCACGATGCCGATGGTGGAAAAATGATTTTCCCAATAATTGCCAGAATTTTCCTTGATTTTCCTCAGGTAAAATTTCGTGTAAGGATACAATCCGCCGTCGGTGAACCGCTCCAATATCTTCCTTTTTATTTCCAGACTGTCTTTGGCGGCAACCATCATTTCCTTGAGCCGGGCGAAAAATTCTTTCTTGTTTTTCGCCTCAATCCCGATGCGGGGCAAGTTTATGGTCACGACTCCGATTGAACCGGTCAACGGATTCGCGCCAAACAGGCCTCCGCCGCGCCTTTCAAGCTGCCTGTTGTCAATTCTCAGCCGGCAGCACATTGAGCGGGCGTCGTCCGGACTCATATCGGAATTGATAAAGTTGGAAAAATAGGGCAAACCGTATTTTCCGGTAACACTCCACAGCAGTTTCGCGGACTCGCTGTCCCAATCAAAATTTTTCGTGATGTTGTATGTCGGTATGGGAAAAGTGAAAACGCGGCCGCTTGCGTCCCCCTCCGCCATCACCTCCAAAAACGCCTTGTTGAACATATCCATTTCTTTTTGGAACTCTTGGTATGTTTCCTCTTGGGGTTTGCCGCCGATAATGACCGACTGCTTCGCGTAGTGTTTCGGAATTGTCAGATCAAGCGTGATGTTCGTGAACGGCGTCTGGAAGCCCACGCGGGTGGGGACATTAACATTAAAGAGAAATTCCTGGAGCGCCTGTTTCACCTCCCTGTATGTCAACTTGTCGTATTTTATGAATGGCGCGAGAAGAGTGTCAAAGTTGCTGAACGCCTGAGCGCCGGCGGCTTCACCCTGCAGAGTGTAAAAGAAATTAACAACCTGGCCGAGCGCCGACCGAAAATGCTTCGGCGGCTTGCTTGATATTTTTCCTTCAACTCCGGTAAAACCCTCCATCAGCAAATCAAAAAGATCCCAGCCGACGCAGTAAACCGAAAGGATGTTCAAATCGTGAATATGAAAATCGCCGCCCGTGTGGGCAATTCTGATGTTTTTGGGATAAATTTTGTTCAGCCAGTAATTTTTGCTTATCTCGCTGGAAATATAGTTGTTCAAACCCTGCAGCGAGTAGGACATATTGCTGTTTTCTTTGACTTGCCAATCGGTTTTGTGGAGATATTGTTCAACGAGGCCGCTGTTGAAAGAATTTGCGATATCTCTCAGCTGTTTGTGCTGTTCCCGATAAATAATGTACGCCTTGGCGGTCTTTTTGAATTTTGAACGCAGCAAAACATCTTCAACAATGTCTTGGATTTGCTCCACTTGAGGAATATCGTCCTTGAGATTTTTTTCCGCGCGAATTATGATTTTTTTTGTCAGCCTGCCCGCTTCTTTTGAGTCAAACTCTCCGGTCACTTCCCCCGCTTTGGCAATCGCCGCGGTAATCTTACTCTTATCAAAGGGGACCGTCCGGCCGTTTCGTTTTTTGATTCGCGTGTACATCGTACCTCCATAATAGCACGCGGAAATTGTTTCTCCAAATTTCCAAAAAACCCCGTCTTTTCGGGGTTTTTTCTGTTTTCCGAAATTTTTCCGCGAACACTGTGGATAACCCCCTTCTCTAATCCAAACCCCTTGAACATTCCCCCAAAAACATTTGTAGTCAATTCCACCGTATGTTCAAATTGACTACTCCTTCTCCCCGAAGCCCGCCCTCGATGTGATTATCAGGAAACAAAACCCCCAAGAACTCTCCTTGGGGGTTTTGTTGAGCTACTTACATTGTGCCGAAGGTGAGAATCGAACTCACGACCCCTTCTTTTTCAGAGAAGTGCTCTGCCACTGAGCTACTTCGGCATCTGTTGTAAAAACCAAACCGGCGGGGCAACCGCTATCGCAACAGCAAGCCCCTTAGTTTTTCTATGAAATCCGGCGATGGATTGTTTGGGTTTGCCGCTTCTCCGACCCCTTGAACCCGCTCCGCGCCGGAGGTGATGCCGCCCACGGCGTCTATCATCGGCCGCAAGTACGGCTCAACATAATAATACGAACCCAACGAAATCCCTATTATTATCATCCATTTAAAAACCTTGAGTGTCCCTCCCACCATACGCGCCCTATGCATTTTTTTGAGAAGTTTCAAGCTCTCTTGAGACACCTCAAGGTTTTTTCTCATCAACTCCTTCTCATATTCGTCCATAGAAGCATCGTAGCAAAAACTCAGCGAAATTAAAAGACTCTCCTCGCCTGAGAGTCTTTTAATTTCGCTCAATCGTTCATTTGCTATTTAATTTGATATTGAAGCGTTATGCTGGATGTTATTTCCTGAGATCCCGGCTCAATGTTGGAGGGCTCGCTTTGCCCTTTAAATTCTTCAAATCCTAAAGCCCGCTGTTGGCGCGAATATGGAAACCCCCGCTGATTATCGTTGACCGAAATCAATCGTCCGAGGCGAAAGCCAGCCGCCCTTGCGATTGACAAGGCCCTTTCTCTCGCTTGCTTTATTGCCTTCTCCCGCGCCTCATTTTCAAATTTAATCCTGTCATCCACGGAAAAAGAAAGCTGAGAAACCGAGTTCGCGCCCCTTTGCCCGACCCCGGACAAGATCTCCCCCGCCTTATTGAAATCCCTCACCTTCACCCGCGCCCTTTGGTTGATGCTGTATCCGACAATTTCTCTCGGCGGGCAGGGCGTCGCGGCGGTTTTTATTTCGCCGCATTCATAGTATTGATACCTCGGCTGAATGCCGTAGTTTAAAGTTTTTATGTCTTTGGCGTCCACCCCTTTTGATTTTATGAATTTAATTATCGTGTTCATTTTCTTCGCGTTTTCCTTCTGCAAAGAGGCGACATCTTTCCCGCCCTCAGTCAAAACGCCGAAAGTGAATTCGGCAATGTCCGGAATCACCACCACTTTTCCCTCTCCTGACACGGAAAAACGAGGCGCGGAAGAATCTATCTGCCTTGAAAAAGAGTTTGCGTAGCCGACGACGGCGTACGCGAAAGCGAACAGCGCGATGACGACGGACACACCCAATATGTTTTTTATTTTCTCGCTCATTGTTGTTTGTATAATACCATTTATCGCAAAACAATAACAACCCTACCGGCAACCGTCATTTTCATTTCCCCGTTTTTTGCATAACAGATACTCCGAAACGGCGATGGCGATGATAAGCCAAACGGCCCCCGTCAGATACCCGCCCCACACATCACTGAGATAATGGACGCCCAGATAAAGCCGGCTGAATCCTATCAGCGCCGCGACGGCGAAAGCGGCAAAAAAGATATTCACCTTTCTCTTCCATTTTTTCGCGTTTTTTATCAAAAGGTACGCCAAAAATCCGTAAAAGGCGACTGCCATCGCGGCGTGCCCGCTCGGAAAAGAAAAACCGTGCTCCGCGTAAACCGCCAATTCCGGCCTGGGGCGATGAAAAATGATTTTCCCGACGAACACGGAAGCGCCGCCACCGACCACGCTCAGCAAAAGCGGGATTATGTAGGATTTTTTCTTCCGCGCCCACAAAACAAAAGAGGCGGCGGCGGACAAGGCGAGCGCCGCCTGCCATTTTCCGAAAACCGTAACCCAGAGAAAAAATCTCGTCAGCCACGGATCCCTGAAAGAGGCGAGAAGGTTGGCTATTTTAACATCAGCGAAAACAATGATATCCGAATTCGCGACATCCTCCACAATTCCCCCCAAAAGAAAAAGCGCGAATAGCAGGGCGAAAACAAACATCGTCAGCGGCAATCCGAAAAAATCGCTTTTATCCGTTCTCTTTCGGATAAATCGGAAAAAACCTCCGTGCCGTTCGGCGAATTTTCGCGCGTCCGGATTTTCAACTATCGCCCGTTTTACGGACCGCCAAACGGAAGAGAGCAAGAAAAAATACTCTTTCCCTTTCCTGATGAGAACGACTTTTAGGAAATAAAAAACGGCGAACGCGCTCGCCAAAACCGTTAAAAAGAACCCCGCCCGAGTAAGCCACATTTTCGCGAGATCAAGGGATTCAACGAAAAAATATCCGGGTAAAATCCAGACAAGGCTCCAGCCGATAGCGCCCAAAACATTCCAAACAACGAAAGGAAGCCGCTTCATACCGAATGTTCCCGCGATTAGCGGGATTACCTCCTTTACGCTGGGAATAAAACGGCCGATAAAAACGCTCTTCGGCCCGTGCCGTTTAAAAAAATCTTTTCCTTTTTCAAAATGAGCCGGCTTGATGACCCAAAAACCGTTGGCGAAAATCTTGGAGCCGTATCTTTTCCCCAGAAAATAGTTGATGTTGTCCCCGATAACGGCTCCGGCAATCGCGAACCAAATCAGGTCGCCCAAATCAAAATAGCCCTTCGCCGCCAGCGCTCCCATAAACAAAAGAATGCTTGAACCCGGCAAAAACAGCCCGATCCCGATCGTCGTTTCCAGCAAAGCGATAAAGAGAGCCGCCCAGTAGCCGATCGCGTGGAAATGCTCCATCGCCGGCAAAAGTGATTGAATGAAATTCATTTGATATGTATTCTAGCACGGGAGCCGCGGTTTTATAAAATAACCGCCGCTCTGTCGCCTTTGATATGGCATTCCCCGCCGGCGATTTGAATGATTTTGTCTTCGGAACTGTTTGATTGCTTGACGACAATATCCCCCTTTTTCAGCGAAATGAAGGATTCCGCGTGGCCGGGTAAAATCTGCATCCTGCCGAAAAACGCCGGAAGCGAAACGCTCAGCGCGTTTTCATAAACCGCCGTTTCGGTTGGTGATGTGATGATGAGGGTAATCATATTTTTATTTCACTTCGCCAATCTCTCCTATCATATAAAGTTTTTCAAGCTCCGTATCGTCAAAATCGCCGCTCAGTATCCTTTCGCACCCTTCAAGCGTCTTTTCAATCGGCACATACACGCCTTTTTTGTCGTTGAACGCCTCGGTGACGAAAAGCGGCTGGGTTAAAAATCTCTGCAATCTCTCGGCACGCTTGGCGGTGATTCTGTCCGCCCGCGACAGTTCGTCAATTCCGAGGATGGCGATAATGTGAAAAAGGTCTTGGTATTTTCGGAACACCGCCCTCACCGCGGACGCCGTTTTGAAGTGCCGCTCGCCGACAATTTCCTTATCCAGCCCCGATGAATTGGAGCGCAAAACATCAACCGCCGGATAAATTCCCTTCGCCGCCACATCGCGGGAGAGCACAAGGGACGCGTCAAGATGGGAGAATATCGCGACGACCGCCGGGTCGGTGAGGTCATCGGCGGGAACATAAACCGCCTGCAAAGAGGTGATGGAATTGTTCTTGCCCGCCCTTATTCTCTCCTGCAATAACGCCATATCGTGGTCAAGGGTCGCCTGATAGCCGAGTTCGGACGGCGACTTTCCCAATATCGCGCCGACCTCCATCCCCGCCATGGCGTAGCGGAAAACATTGTCAATGAACAAAAATACATCCTTGTCCATCTCGTCGCGGAGAAATTCCGCGGCGGTGACGGCCGCCAGCCCTATTCGCGTCCGCGCGCCGGGCGACTTGTCCATCTCTCCGAAATAGAGCGCCGTGTTTTCCAGAACCTTGTGTTTTTTCAAAGTCAGGTAAAGGTCGTTGCCCTCGCGAATCCTTTCTCCAATGCCCGCGAAAACCGAACACCCTTTTTCTTTAAGCGCGATGTTATGGATGAGCTCCGTGACAAGAACCGTTTTTCCGACTCCCGCTCCGCCGAACAATCCTATCTTGTCCCCCGAACGGAACGGGCTCAGCAGGTCAATGACTTTTATTCCCGTTTCCAGCATCTTGCCGGCGGGGACGGAGGCGTCCGCCGAGGAGTTTCCATCCTCGTAAAGAGGGAACGGCTTTCCGCCTTTGAACGGCTTGCCGTCTATTGGGCGGCCGAACAGGTCAAACATTCTCCCCAAAATGTTTTTGCCGATAAGAGTTGACACCTTTTCGCTAATGACGGAAACTTCCTCCCCCCGCTCCACCCCCGCGGCGGAGGAAAGGGCGATCGCCCGGGCGGTCCTGAAATCTTTTCTCTCAACCACCTCAAACAGCGCCTTGCTCCGCCCGCTTTCAAGCAAGCTGTGGACGGGCGGCATCTCCCCTTCAAACACAATTTCCGCCACCCCTCCCTTTATCGTCGTAATTGTCCCTTTAATCTTTTTCATATTTGTTTTAACGCTTCAGCGTTTTATGCGCGGCGAAACTTTCCATTTGACCTTGGGTAATCCTCCGCCGCCGCTCTTTGGCGTAGTCAACCTTTAATTTTTTGATGAGCTCGCCCGTCTTTGACGCGGCGCGCTCCATCGCCACCGTCCTCGCGGAAAACTCCGACAGTTTCGTTTCCATAATTATCTTGCGGAAAAACACTCCGATATATTTTCGCAGAAGCTCGTCAAACAATTCTTGTTTTGACGGCTCAAAAATCGGCAGCCCCTCGCCCGCCGCCGCCCTTCCGCCTCCGGACTCCCCGGAGCCCGCCTCCTCCGCCAAACCGAATTCAAACGGGAGGAACGGAGTGAAAACCGGCAACTGCTCCGTCAGGGAAACAAATCCCGGATGCAAAATGTCCACCCGCGAGAAATTCCCTTTTTTGAATTCGCCGAAAATGTAATCCGTAACGCTTTTTATCTCCTCCTCCTCGGGGGCGTCGGAAAAGCCGGCGAACGGCATTACGGGGGCGGAAGCGTTTTCCTCTTTGAGATAATTCCCGCCCTTCGCGCCGATGGCGATGAACGACTGGTGCCGTCCGGGGTTTTCCAAAACGGCGTTGACAATCTTGTGCCACAGCCCCCCGACCAGCCCCTTGTCTCCGGTGAGGACGACGAGCGCCCGCTCTCCCTCCCTTCTTTCGCGCAAAAGCGGATGGCCTTCTTTTCTGTAAAACAGGGACAGCCGCGCCAGCGCCTTTTCGGTTTCGGCGGTGTAGGCGTCAAGCGCGGAAACTTTTTGCCTTAAAAAATGCACGGCGGAGGCGGCGATTTTCTCCACCGTCTTCACGGTCTCGGAAACATCCCCGAGCCCCTCCGTTTGATTTTTGTATATTATGTAAGATTTCATCTGTTGTTGTTGTTATTATTATTGTTTTACCGTCGCTGTTGCCGTTCTTTGCCTTGCTCTTTGTCCGACAAAAATTCCCGCTTAAAGTCATCCACGATTTCTTGAATTCCTTTTTTCACGTCGGCGCCGAACGCCCCCTTTTTTATTTTTTCCAGTATGTCCGAATATCGGCTCCTCATCAGTTCAAGAAGCAACGCCTCAAAGTCCCTCCATTTACTCTTGCCGATGTCGTCAAAAAAGCCCTGCTCAACGGTGTAAAACAAAACCGCCTGCTCCGGCCACGAGATGTTCATGCGTTTGTCCTGTTTCAAAAGCTCCAGCATCAATTCTCCCCGATGGATTTTTTTCTTCGCCTCCGCGCTGGCGGCGGTTTCCAGCTGAGAAAGTTTTTGAAGCTCTTTTTGCTGGGAAAGCGCCAGCCGGATGCCTCCCACCACCTCCTTGAGAATCGGGGGCTGCGCCTGCGACCCGACGCGGGAAACGGAAAGCCCGACATTTATCGCCGGCAAAAATCCTTTCTGAAAAAGCCCGCTTTCCAGATAAATCTGCCCGTCCGTGATTGAAATGATGTTGGTCGGAATGAAAGAAGTGATGTCGCCTTCCTGCGTTTCAATAATCGGCAGGGCGCTCAGCGAACCCCCTCCTTTTTCCTCCGACAGCCGCGCCGCCCGCTCCAAAAGCCCGGCGTGCAGGGAGAAAATATCCCCCGGATACGCCTCCCGCCCCGGCGCCCGCTCAAGCAAAAGGGAGATGTCCCGATAAACCTTGGCGTGCTTTGACAGATCGTCGTAAACGATGAGCGCGTCCTCACCTTTGTCGCGGAAATAGTCCCCGATGGCGCATCCGACGAATGGCGCGAGGTACTGCTCGGCGAAGGAAGCGCCGGTGGGGGCGGCGACAATCGTCGTGTACAAAAAAGCGTTTTCTTTTTCAAAAAGGGCGGCGAGTTCGCGGAGTTTCCGCTCCTTCTGCCCGCAAATTACGTACACGCACTTGACCGGGCGTTCGGCGTTTTTCTGGTTCAGCACGATGTCCGCGGCAATCGCGCTTTTGCCGAGTTTTCTGTCGCCGATTATGAGCTCCCGCTGCCCCCTGCCCAGCGGGAGGTTGGTGTCAATTATTTTTATTCCGGTGGATAGCGGGGTGGAGACCGGCGCGCGGTCAATAATTTGCGGCGCCTGCCGGAAAACGGGGCTTTCTTTCCCTTGGACGCTTCCCAAACCGTCCTTCGGCCGCCCCAAACCGTCAACAACCCTCCCCGTAAAACTTTCCGAAATCGGTATTGAAAAAGAGCGAAAACTTCGGAAGACCGGTTTTTCCAAATCAAAATTTTCGTCAAAAAAGAGCGCCTCAACGAAATTTTCGTCAAAACCGATAACGATGGCGGCGGGCGCTCCGCCTTCATTCAAAAGCGTTTCGTTCAAAAACACGTGCGGCAGCCCCTGGATTCTGGCGACCCCCGAAAAGAAGGCGGCGACTCGCCCGATTTCCTTGTTTCTTTTATTTTTTATTTCATTGTGATTTTTCATTTCTTCGTGTTTGACGTTTAAATTTAAATATGTTTTATTCGCTGCCCGGCTTTCCGCCGCCTTTACCCAAGCGCGGAATCCGCGGCGTCCTTAATTACGCTTAACAGATTGCTTTCAAAAATTACCCCAGCGATTTCAAAACGAAATCCGCTGATGAGATTTTCGTTTTGTTTTTTGCCGAATTTCAGTTTTATCCCGAATTTTTCCGAAATCATTTCCTCCAATTCTTTTTCCTGCTCCTTCGCCAAAGGCAGCGCGTGCTCCAACACCACCGGGCCGGCCTTTTGGGCGAAAATCTTCTCCAATTCTTTTTCAAGGCTGTTTCTTTTTTCGCCCTTCGCCTTCGCCGCCAATCTGGATTTTTTCAAAATCTCAACCAGTTTCGGCTCCCTCAGTTTTTTCGCCGTCAGTTTTTCGAGCTGCCCGATAAAATCCCTCCAAAAAACATTCTGAATCTCCTTTCGCGCGGCGGGCGAAAAAACACCGCTGAAAGTTTTTCCGAAGGAATCGCCGATTTCCGCTTTCATTTTTTTGGATATTTCCCTTTCAATGTCCGGCTTCAGTGACTCAAGTTTATTTTTCGCCAGTTTGATTATCGCCGCCGCCTCCTTGTCCGCCTCCTCGCGCGCCTCCTTTTTGATTTTTTCGGCGATTCGCTCCGCCTCTTTTATTATTTCCCGAATTTTCTTTTTCGCCTCGGACACTTCCCTCTCCTCCCGCTCCGCGAAAGCGATTTTCTCCAGCTCCAGCTCCGCCTTTTGCCTTTGCGCCTGTTTCAACTCCGCCTCGTCTTTTTCAATTCTTCGGATGACGGGCTTGTACAAAAACTTCGTCAACAGCCACAAAAGCAGCCCGAAATTTATCATTTGGGCGATTAAAAGATTCGTGTCTATTCCAAGGTTGCCTAAAAAATTCATTTTTAAAAAATCTTAAAACCCGCCGAGGGTTGAAGTGTACACGCTCAAAAATTTCGGTATGACGAAAAGCATCCCCACGAGCGGGAGGACGAACACGACCAGTGAAACGATGAGCGTCCACATAAAATATTTTCGCGTCTTCTCAACCGACTTGTAAATTTCCTTGAGCAGCTCGTCTTGCGAATCAAGCCGCCTTTTTGTCTCTTCTTCCATAAGTTTTCGTGTTTTGTGTTAACTGACAAACTTTAAAATAAGGGCGACCACCAAAGCGTAAATGGCGATGGCCTCAGCGAAAGCGATGGCGATAATCATGGCAACTTGGATTTTTTCGGAATTTTCCGGATTGCGCGCCATGCCGATTAACGCCGCCGCGCCGATCATTCCGATTGCCAGCGCGGGTCCGATTGTCCCGATGGCCATGGTGAACGCCGATGGATTTTGAATCATAATTTTGTTTTCTTAATTTAAACCGTTAATTGCGCGCCCCCGACCTTATGTGGCGCATTGTGCTTGTCTTGATAAATGTCAATGTCAATACGGCGAAAATGAAAGCTTGGATAATCCCCACGAACACCTCCAGAATCATAAAAGGAAGGGGGATGATGTAGGGAACCAAAAAGGCGATAACCAGAAGCAGGACCTCGCCGGCGAAAATGTTGCCGAACAAACGGAAGGAAAATGAAATCACCTTGACGCTTTCTGAAATTATTTCAAAAAAACCGAGGATGAACTTGATGGGGTTCGCGAAATTGAGAAACCGCCCTATGTACCTTTTTACGCCCAGCGCGCGGACGGAAAAAAACTGAATCGCCAACACCGAGAACAGCGCCAACGCCACCGTCGTCGTCAGATCGCTGTTTGGGGAGCGCAGGACGGAAATTTCCCCCACCGGAGTTTTCACGAAGAACGAACCCAGAAAGCCGGGGATGAGGGCGAGAAGATTCGCACTCACGATAAAAAGGAAAAAGGTGGCGATGAGCGGAAGAATTTTTTTGGACAATTTTCTGTCTTGGGTCACCATGTCGGTGAGTTTCAGCAGTTCAAAAATCAAAATCCTTATTCCGTTAATGAGGATATTTTCGCGGCCCCGCCTTTTCAGGTAAAAAATTATCCCGAAAACGCCGAGAATTGCCGTAACCAAAACGGAGGTTAAAAAGGTGTTGGTTATCGAAACACCCAAAACGGACAAAATATATTCGGGACGCAAGCCGATGTTAATCATTTTTTTCGCTGTCTTTAATTAAGGGGATAAATAAGTGGTACATTTCGTAAATCGTGATGACAATTCCGGCGAGAAGGCCGAGAAGCAGAAGAAAGGGCTCAGTCCTGAAAAATCTGTCGGCCAAAACGCCCAAAAACAGAAATCCGCCGATGGGAACGGCAATGAGAAAACCCAATTGCCACGCCAGCGACAACGCGTAAAATGTCTTAAAATTGTCTTTCTTCTCCACTGCTTTCATTTTACACCCCGCCCCCGCATTTTACAAAAAAGAAAGGGGGATAAAACGGCCCGAACGATTTTATCCGGACGGCTTAGCCGCGAGTTGCCTTATCTATAAAATCAATTATCCTTTGTCTGTTTTCATTTTCTTGATTTGCTTTAAAATAAATTTCTATAAAAACAATTTTTTGCTCAATCGGAAAATAAGCGTAAATAACGCGAATACCGCTTCTCGCTCCACGCCCTTTCAGCGCTTTACATTGAAATTTTTTAACCTTAAAAAATTTCAATTCATCCGTATTGCCAACCCCTTGAATTTCAAAAATACTTCTGCTGTCTATTTCTTTGCAATGAAAAAGTTCAATTCTGTACTGTTTGTTCACTTCTAAATCTTCCGCCAAGGATGAAAATTTTTTCAGCAGTTTTTTAAAATCGCGCGTAAATTCTTCAGTTTCATCATAATTCATCATCATATTGCCTTACGGAAAATTCATCGGTGCGAGAAAAAACCGCCTCATAGTTAATTTGCTGTAAATCACTGGCGCCAATCCACGGCACATCTTTATGGGAATAATCTCGCATTTTCGTGGCGTTAAAATCTTTAAACCGTTCAATCTCCCAATCAATGAGTTCTTTTTCGCTGGCGGAAAAATTTGAAAGGTTCGCGGACCTCCGCGGTAAATATTTTTTTTGATCGTGCTGAAAATATTTCTTGGTAACTTGTATTAAATCGCCCTTTTGCTCCATTTCTTTTACTATTTCAGGAAAAGCGACCGGGGTTGGCCCAAAATGATTTTTAATGTATTTTGCGCCAATTAATTGTTCCTCAAATTTTTCATAATAATCAAAATCAATAAAATACATCATTTTACACACGACCGCCTCGCCAATATTCGGACGCGCGCCAATTCTCTCTAAAATATACAAAAGCACTTCTTTGAATTTATCCACTTTTTCTTGCGGTACGGAAATGCGAGATTCTTGTTTTTGTATCTTTATTTTTATTTTTTTTGATTTTTCCAATTCCACTTTTGATTCCGGTATTTTTTTACCGGCAAGAAAATCTTCCAAAGACAAACCGAAAAAACGCGCCAATTTTTGCGCTTCTTTTACGGACATATCTCGCGCGCCACTTTCAATTTGCGCGTAAGTCGGGCGGGAGACGCCGATTTTTTTTGCCAAAAATTCTTGGCTTATGTCTTGCTCTTGACGAAGTTTTTTTAAAAATGTAGCCATGATTATTTTCCGCGCTTTTTACTAATTGCACTTTTATGTTATCAAATGCAAAAAATCCTGTCAAGTAAAATGTTAGTAACTTTTACAAACCATTTTTCGCGCCTTTGGCGCGATTGTTGGCTTAATCGGCGGACGGCTTTTTTTGGAAAAATTTGATGTAAATAATCGGCAAAATTCCGAGAGTGTTCAGAGCGAAAATGGCGATAAACCATTTCAGCTGATTGTTTTTCGCGGATTTCCACAAACCCACGCCCTTCCAAACAACGCTCCACACCACCAAAGGAACCATCCAAACCAAAGTCCCCGCGTCAAATGTCATATTGTTATACATATCAATTCAATTACCACTTAAAATTTATAAATTAAACCCGACCATGAATATTGCAACCTGCCCATGCGCGCGCAGGCGGAGCTCCTTTATTTTTTAGGTTTTCTCTTATTTTTTATTTCTAGATCTAAATGATATTGATGAAATTCATCATCATCTCGTTCATTATCAAGGCGCATGGTATTAAAAACCCTACCTCTTCTATATGGACCAAATAATCTTGCAAACTCACCTTGAAAACGATGAGAAGTATCCCAATCACCTCTTGCTCCTTTTTTTCTCCCACTATAACCATCTTGCCATGGTCTACGACCATATTCATCAAATCCAGACGCAGTTCCATCACTGTGACCAATTATAATTTCTGTACTGTATGTTACAGAACGAGGATCTGGCATTAAAAGATACCCATTACCATATCTATACCAATCTGATTTCGTTACATATTTTTCTGGATACAACCATTCCTCCTCTGCAGACACTACATATTCATGGGCTAAACTCTTAATAATAAAATTTATTTGTCTCACTTCTTCCTCTGTTAAAAATCTTGATGTCTGAATATCTGTAATCTTAAATATTGCTCCACGAAATGGGTTTGGGTTTGGTCTTAGGCTTTTTTCTGGTTGATATGGGTTCCTAACCCATGATAAATTTGTAAGTATAAGGACTTTATCAATAGATAGCGGGAATATTGTATGAGTACCATTAAGCCGTATATCTGGGTCTCCTTTTCTATAACACCAACGCGGACCACAGGCGCGATTATATGACGTGACTGGATGATCAGAAATAATGAATTTCGTATTTGATTTAGGCGCGTCTGCAATAAGCCACACACACTCAGCCCAAATAGCGCAACCCCTATTACTACAAGGTGGATGCCGCAGGAAATCAGCTCCCGTAT
>JAADHB010000037.1 GCA_013152035.1 bacterium | reverse complement strand
AATATTTATCTACTGCTGTTTTCCTAAAAACGATATTAATAACAATTCAATATCTAAGATCTTAAACTCAGTATTTTTTTTCATATCCTTAAGTTTAGTATATATTAAAAAGAGGTTAACATAAGTTATTACAGTTTATTTTATAAAAATGCGGAAAAAAGAGGTTTTGAATTTTGTCATTAGATACAACGCAAAGGATGTAATGGATAATACTATCAATATATAGAAAGACATATCAAATAAAAATCCGGGAATACTGGTGAAGGTATACTTTAGCAGATCGTTAGTGATTTGAGTTGTATTATAAAATATCGTAAAGATAAATATCATTTTTAGGAAAACAGCATTAGATAAATATTTTATATCGTATATTTTATAAGCAAATAACAGGGGGACCACTATCAAAAAAACATCATTGAATATAATTACAATAATGTCTATCAAGTGAAATGCTGGCGCACCGAAAAAAACCGTAACGGCAAGTAACGGTAAACTAACAATTAAATTTATCCAAGCAAATATTTTCCAAAACATAAATTATTTTGATGTTATAAAAATTCCTGCTTTGACTCCTGCCATAACCGAACAACAAACTTACAGAATGTTCGTATGGCTTTAAGACAACCGTTGTTTCCTGCAAATAAGCTTGGTATGAGTTTTCCTCCTCTTCACCAACTTTTTGCGTATTTTTGGTATTTTTCTGAGCAAGCGCCTCTTGAACAAATAAAATGTTGCCTAGGACAAACAACGCGACAGCCAACAACACAAAGTTTTTTAGCATGACTCCTCCCTTTTTATTCTTTTATCAAAGAACGGTTTTATTGTTGAATCTAATAATCCAACTTTGGCAAGTCTAGTTAATTTATGGGGATAAAGCAAGATGGGTAATTGAGAACATTATTTTCTTTTTATGTAAAACTTATTCCGTTTTTAGGATTTGTTCAAAGTGGATTTTTGATTTGTCCTTCGGCATTATCGGCCACCACGGCGGCTTGAAGAATATCTTCGCGTCTTCAACGGAAGGATATTTGCCGAAAACCGAATCATAATCTCTTCTCTTGGCGTTTATCAAGTCGTCGGCGACGGATTCAAGATTTGTCTTCCAGACAAAATGCGCGCGGCCGCTGAGTTTGAAAGTTATTTCCGTGTCGGCGTCATTTTTGCTCGTCAGTTTGAATTTAAGCCCTTCAATGTTCGCGATGCCGGCCTTGTCCGCGTTTTTCCCCAAGTACCTCGCCGCGATTTCTTTTTCCATATCGCCGTTTTTCACCAGAAAACCGACGGCGGAACCCTTAAGCCCGTATTTGAAATTCTCGGCTCTGTCGCCCGGCTTCGGGTTTCCTTCAATTTCGGAAAAGGTGATGAGCAGCGCTCCGTCATACAGCAAATATCCCTTCGGTTTCTTGGCGATGAGGGATTTTTTCAGATTCTCCCTTATTGTTTCTTTTAATTTATTTTCAACCGCGAGAATGTCCTTTTCCGCGATTACGGAAGCGGCGCCCTCAAAACCTCCGGACATTTTTGTCTTTGAGCGGGCGTAGAATTTTTCGTATCTCGGATCGCCCTTAAAACCCGGGATGGTGAAATCCGAAAGTCCGATGTTGTGATCTTCGCCCGGCTTGTCCGCGTAAACCTTCAACTCAAGTGAACTCGGGATAATTTTCCCGTTTTTAATCTCCGCCCCGGGAATGACGGCGCGTCTTTTGATTCGGTAGATTTTTCCGTCCGGAGTTTCAAAGCGGGTGCGCGCCACGAGCGGCTGAGGCCTGGAGCTGTAAGCGTTATACGCGACAATCAGTCCGCTCGCCCGCTCGCTTATCTTTTCAACCGCGGTTGATTTTCCAACGAGTGTTTCCGTATAATCCATTCTCATCGTTTCAAAAGGCAAAGCGTCGCCGCCGCCCCGCTTGGCGGCAAAATTGGAATCCAGGGAAACAAATTCCTGCTTCGGAGTTATTTTGACCAAAGCCGAAGAAAAGGCGCTCACTAAAACACTGAAAGAAAAAACGAAGGCGGCGGCGAGCAGCGCCCAAAGGGCAATCCTGAAAGAAAGAGCGCGCCGTGTTTTTTCTTTTTTCCCTTTTTTTCTCTTTTTTTGTTTTATCTCTTCCCTCGCCGCCTCCAATTTCAACTCCGCGCTCCTGTCCACCTCCAAAGGCGCCTTTTTCTTCTTCACTATGATATCTTGAATTATTTTCTTTGGCATAATTTATAATTTATTGCTGCCGCTTTTGTCCGCCCTTATTGTATTATAAAACTTTGGCGGCGAAAAGCGATTCAATCATAAGAAAAGTGTCTTTGTCTTTTTCAAAACTTCTCTCAAATTTGAAATAATGCTTCAACCCCTCCGGCAAAACGCGATGGGCGTTGAAAGGCTTTCCCAGGACGGTAAAACCGGAAAAGGAAGCGCCCTTCACGGACTCAACGAAACCCAACCCCTCAATGGCGCTTCCGGCGAGAAAAAAATCGCGCGGAAGCGGCGCCTTGGACGAAATTTCAGCCAACGCCTTTCGCAGAAACCCGCTCCACTCGCCGATTACGCGCTCCGCGACGGGCGAAATCTTTTTGGAGTCCGAAACGCCGGCGTGCCCTTTTCTAAACCTTTCAATCAGCGAATTCGCCTCTTTTATGGTCGTCTTGAAACGCGAAGCGACTTCCTTGACCAGCGCGTTTCTTCCAAGGGGAAATGAAACGGTCTCCTCAAGCACGCCGCCGCGAACCAAGGAGATATCGGTTATCTCCCCTCCTATGTCCGCGAAAAGGTAACCCGCCTCCGGCTTGATGATTTTTTCCAGAATGTTGAACGCGACAAAGGGAAGCGTTTGAAAATGGACGCGCGGCTCTCCAAACTTTTCCGAAATAATTTTTTTCAGTTCTTTGGACACCTCCTCGCTTCCGAAACTCATATAAATATACGCCTTGAATGTTTTGGCTTTTTTCCCGAACGGTTTCGCGGTGTCGTATCCGTTCAATTCGGTTTTCATGCTCTCGGATTCTATGAGTTCAAAATCCGAAATCTTTCCGTTCCTTTTCTTTTTAAATATCTCTATTTCTTCGTCCAGCAGTTTCTCAAAAAAATCTTTGCTTATCTCAAACGGCTCGTTTTTTCTCACGCTGATAATTCTTGT
>JAADHB010000007.1 GCA_013152035.1 bacterium | reverse complement strand
CGGTGGTTACGGCCTCGGGGTAGAGTTCCTTGTCTTGGGCGAGCATCTGTTGGAGGGTTTTCACTTGGTCTGACTTCATTCCCAGGGAGAAAGGGCCGGTCACCTTTTGGGTTATGGTCGGGGTTTGTTCTTCGTTTCGGATTTCGGTATTCGGATTTCGGATTTCTTGTTCAATGGTTGTCTCTCCCTGTACGGGTTGGGCGGAGATTATCACCGGTTTGCTGTAGTTGGGCTTCTTGTCGTAGGAGTAGATGGCGTAGTGGTAGGTTTGGTCGTTTGAGAGGTTGATGTCGGTGTATTCCTCTTCGTTGCCCTCGTAGATGAGGTCGGCCTTCGTTTTGATTGATGAGTACACTATGTCTTTGATTATGGGCGAGGTTGAGCGGAAGATTGCCACTCGCACGAAGTCCGAGTCCTTGGGGTTTTTCCATGTCAGGGTGATTTGGGAGTTCGCCCCTTGTGCCTTGAATTCCCCGGGTCGGGCGGGAGGGGTTGAGTCGTAGTAGTAGCCGCCTCCTCCGCCTCCTCCGCCACCGGAGGTTACGGTCGCGGTTCCGCCCGTGGAGCCGCCGGTTGAGCCACCACCACCAGTGGTTCCGCCACCTCCCGTTGAACCTCCTCCACCCGTGGAGGCGTATTCGCAAGAGCCGTCATCTTGGGTGGCTTGGGGGTTGTAGTTGGTTGCCGTGGAGTCGGTGCAGCCGGGAACGGGAGTTTGGGTGGTGGAGAGGGTGGTTTCGGATATTGTGTCGGAGATTGGGGAGCTGTTGTCGGCGTCGTCTATGGCCTTTATGGCGAACCAGTAGGTTGTTCCGGGGGTCAGTCCGGCTATGGTGTAGTACTCCGAAGATCCGGACTGTTTCGGCGTCGGTTCTCCGGTGAGTTTGTCGGCGTTGTTCCACCATGTGGCGGGAGTGGCCGTGTAGTCGGAAGGGACGATGGTGGAATATCTGATGTCGTACTCCTTCGCCGTTCCTTGGCTTCCGTCGTCTCCGGTGGCTGTCCAGTTCAGGGTGATGGAGGTGTGGTTCCTGAATGTGGTTGAGAGGTCGGCTATCTTGGAGGGAGGGGTGGTGTCCGCTCCTCCCATGGTGGTGAAGGTGCTGTCCGTGGAGACGGAGGTGTTTGAGGATGAATCCGATGATTTGACCCTGAAGTGGTAGGTGGTGGCGGGCGAGAGATCGGTGATTGTCTGGGAGTGGGAGGTGGTGAGGGCCTGGCTGAGGTTTGTGGCGGTTCCGTAAGTGGTGGAGAGGCCGTATTCTATTTGGGTGTCGGAGAGTTCGTCCGTTGTCCAGGAGATTGTGATTGAGGTTGAGGTTTTGTTTGACGTTCTGATGTTGGAGATTTGGGGAGGGGTGGTGTCGGCGGGCGGGGTGTAGACGCAGGACTGGGTGAGGACGGGGCTTCCTCCCGTGCAGCCGGAGGGTGAGGAGGAGGTTACGGTTCTTGTTTGGGTTCCGCTTGATTGGCACGCTCCCCATGCCGAGTAGGTGAAGGATGAGCAGGTGGTTGTTTGGGGAGGTATGTATGTTCCCGTGTATTCGTACGCTCCGATGTCGTATTCCGCCGTTCCGTTGTCGTCGCCGTCCATGGGGCGGGGGTTGGAGTCAAAATCCTTGGCTACATAGGCGGAAACGGACGCCGTACCGGAATCTATCGCCGGGGAGGATGATTTCAGGTGGAAATCATAGTTGGCGGGGTTGACGAAGAGGGGGTCGCCGATAACGGGAGAGGAGTCGGAAATTCCTTTAAACACCGGTGTTTGCGCGTATAGGTTGTTTTTAGCGACAATGTTTGAAATGGAAACAACACTGGTTCCAACATTGATGTGATATCCGGTGGAATTCTTTATGTCTATTATGTTGTTTTCCATTGTCACGCCATCAATTGAGCCCACGGTTCCGCAACAAACCGCTATGCGTATTCCATCTCCGGCAGAACCGTTCCCGTAAATTGTGTTGTTGTAAATTTTAATGTTTTTGGCGTTTCTTCTGACTTCTATGCCCTTGGTCGCGTTCGCGTAAATTATGTTGTTTCTGATGGTGATATCGCTCGCCAATGGATCGTAACTGCTTCCTGTCGCGACTATAATACCGCCGGAAAGAGCGCTGCCACTGAGAATGTTCCCCTCAATTAAAACATTAGTGATTTTTCCGGAGCGACCGGATTTAACTTCGTCATATATATGTATACCGAAACCTCTGGGACCGGAAATTATATTGTTTCTAATAATATTCCCGTTTCCTGACATCACATAAATCCCATGATCAAGAGATTCTCCACCTCCGGTAATTGTTATAGTGTTTCCTTCAACGAGATTGTTGTCACCTATGACACTGATCATACTGTACCTTAACTGCGGACTTGTAATTTTATTGTTTAATATCTCGGTGTGGCTTGGGAAGGTGTAAGGATCTTTAATGTATGAGTTTAACCCAACGCTGCCGTTCTCAAAAGCAAGTCCTTTAACTCTTACGTATTCCGTCATATAGATTTTGATTAAATTATCCTTAATGACGGGAGTTTCTCCCGGGTAAGCTTCCAGTGTCCAAAATTGACCATTGGCTCCGCCCTCTCCGTGGTCACCGCGAATGGTGGCGCCCTGAACATATGTTCCGCCTCTCATATACACGATATCTCCGGGACCGGAACTTCCTATGGCGTGCTGGATAGTCGCCCACGGGCTGCCGATGGATCCGTCATTGCTGTCCGAGCCGTTGGGGGCGACATAATATGTGTTGCCGGTTGCCGGCGGTGTCGCTTGGGTGGTTGCCGAGGCGGAGGTTGATTGGCTTGATTCGTTTGATGCGGAATCGTAGGCGGAGACGGTGTAGGAGTAGGTTGTTTCGGGGGTCAGTCCGGTGTCGGAATATGATGTGTTGGCGCTTGTGGCGATGAGTGTTCCGCCCCTGTAAATCTTGTAGCCGGAAACTCCGGTGTCGTCGGTGGAGGCGGTCCAGGAAAGGTTGATCTGGGATGAGGAAATGGCTGTGGCGGAAAGGTTGGTTGGGGTTGTGGGGGCTTGGGTGTCGGGCGGCGGTGTCGCTTGGGTGGTTGCCGAAGCGGAGGTTGATTGGCTTGATTCGTTTGAGGCGGCATCGTAGGCGGAGACGGTGTAGGAGTAGGTTGTTTCCGAACTAAGGCTGGTGTCGGAATAGCTTGTTTGCGTAACCGTGGTCAGTTCCGTTCCGTTTCTGTAAATTCTGTAGCCCGCCACTGCGGTGTCGTCGGTGGAGGCGGTCCAGGAAAGGTTGATCTGGGATGAGGAGATTGCTGTGGCGGAAAGGTTGGTCGGGGTTGTTGGGGCTTGGGTGTCGGGGGTTGGGGCTGTTCCTCCGGATTCATCCGCTCCGATGTCCCATGCCGAACCGGCGGGACGAGAGTCGCCGTCTATGTCGGTGGCGAAAGAAGTGATGGTTTTTCCGGCGTCCACGGCATTGGCGGTTGATTGGAGGTGAAAATCCTTTCCTGTTTCATCCGCGAATGTTGCTCCGGCCGTTTGGTTGACGAGATTGCCGGTTCCGCCATAGCTGGAAGCGGTGTAATCGGAAGAATATGAATTGTTTACGGCTGAAAACGCTCCGGCGCTGCCGGCGGTTGTAAAATCTCCCCCCGTGTTGTTTATGGCTATGGTGTTTTCAATTGTATGGCCACCAACATAATTAGCGAGAACCCCATACCCTCCACTCCCGTAAATAGTGGTGTTGTAAACTTTTTGTCCGTAAATACTTAAATTAACTCCGCCGCCGACATTATCATAAATAAGCGAGTTTCTTATTTCGCCGCCGACGCCTTTCAGTTTGACGCCGATGCCGGTACTTCCGGTAACGATAGTTTTGTCAATCAGGGCGCCGCTTCCGGTTACGCTTACCGCAATCGCGGCGGCTCCCCCACCGGTGTATTTGATCTGCAGTCCCTCTATCATCACATTGTCGGATAAGATACCGAGAGTAAATCCTCCCCATCCGGAATTGGCCTCCAGCCGGTAGGCGGTACTGCTCCATTTCCCGCCATGCCTGGCCTCGCTTGTGGTGTAAATTTTGATGTAGTTTGTCGCCGAAGTGGTCCAGCCGTCTATGGTTACGGTGGTGGTGTCGGGATTAGCCCAGGTTCCTTCAATCTGGGCGGCGGCTATTTCGTCTGTGGCGGTGAGATCCCTGTTTTCGGCGGCTTCCCACGCTGAGAGAGAATTGTAGCAGTTTGCCGTTGAGATTGATTTCAGGGAACAGTCTTCTCGGATGATGGCTATTGATTCAGTGGCTGCGTCGGCGAAGTTGGCTGATAATGAGACGGCTGCCAAGGCAATGGCGGCGGTTAGGAAAACGGTTTTCTTCATAAGATTCATAAGGTTGGCGGCAAGCGCCGGTTAATAATATTGATAATTGGTTTTATTATATACCCCCTGTGGGAAATGAGAAGTGGATAACTTTTCCCGCCCGGTGGGACAGGGAAAGAAGGTTAATTATTTTTCCGTTTCAACGGTCAGTTTTTCGCCGTCGCTTTTTATTTTGATTGTTCCGAGATTAATGGTGTTTAGGACGGGAATTTCAAAGCGGTTCAGCAAATCAACCGTTTCTTTGTGGGGATGGCCGTAGCGGTTGCCGGCGCCGGCGGAAATTATCGCGTATTCGGGAGAAACGGCGCCAAGAAAAATTTCCGAGGTGGATGTTCTGGAGCCGTGATGCCCGACTTTCAGCACATCGCTTTTGAGTCCGTCGGCCGCCGGACCGCTGAGGGAAACCAGATATTTCTCCATCGCCCGCGGCGAATCGCCGGTGAGCATAAATGATGTGTTTCCGTAAACGAGTTTGGCGACGATGGAAGCGGTGTTCGTTTCCAAATCCGAAACATCGCGGTCCGGCAGAAGAATGTCAACGCGCGCGCCGTCCCCCATATTTATTCTCATTCCCCGACGCGCCAAAACTTTGGGGATTCGCCGCGGCGAATTCTCGGCGACTACTTTGTTCAATTCCCCGTAAACAGCCGAGTGCGATTTTACGCCCGGCTCCATCGCCAGCCCGATATCGTACCTCCGCGCCACTTCAATGAATCCGGCGATATGGTCTTTGTCCGGATGTGATTCAATTATCATATCAACGGAACGGTCGTAAAACGGCATCAGTTTTGAAAGTTCGCGCAAAACGGCATTGTTCGGTCCGGCATCCAGTAAAAGCTGGTTCCCGTTCGGCGCCTCAATGAAAATGGCGTCGCCTTGCCCGACATCCAAAAAGGCGACAAGCAATCCATCCCGAGTTTCCGCGTAAACGGCGTACCAAACAAACACCGTCAGCAGCAACATCGCTCCGAGAAACCAATACTTAAATTGTTTTTTTATTTTTCCCATTTAATCTGCAAATAATTATGGCGTAAATTGCGTAAACGGCAAGCGCCAGCCAGAGCGGAAAATTCGGGACATTGAATGACGCGAACGGGAGTTTGGCGAAGATTTCCACCACTCCGAGCTCGTAGCGCAAGAAAGCGTAACTTATCCATCCGAAAGGAACGCTTAGCAGGGCGGAAAACATTCCCAGCGCGCCGGTGATAAATCCGAGAAGCATCGTTGCCGGAACAAAAATCAAAACCAAAAGATTGACGGGAATGCTCACGGCGGAAAACATTCCCATTTTGTAGAGAAGCAGCGGGAGGACAAAAATCTGCGTCGCCAGAGTGGCGGAAATTATTTCGCGAAGCTGGAATTTCTTCGGCATAAAAGTCATTTTTTCCTCAACATGCGGAGCGAGAAAAATGATGGCGAAGGTCGCCAAAAAGGAAAGCTGGAACCCGGCGTCAAAACGCAAAATTTTCGGATTGTGCAGAACCATAAAAAATCCCGTGAGAAAAAGAGCCCAGGTGATTTCATAAATTCTCCCGGTGGTTCTCGCCAAAACGACGAGCAGCGCCATCAGCGAGGCGCGAACCACCGTGGCGGAAGCGCCCGTCATTATGGCGAACAAAATAATCCCCAAAACACCAAAACTTGTCGCGAAAACTCTCGGCAGGAACGAGGCGAAACGCATAAAGGTGTCCGCCACAAGGGAAATGTTGTATCCGGAAAGGACTACGATGTGAATAATCCCCGTTTTTCTGAAATCCTCCAGCAGATTTTTTCCGATTGCCCGCTTGGCGCCGACGGTGAGCCCGCCCATGAAAGCGGCGTACGGCTCGGGAATAACCTTGGACAAGGCGGAAAGATATTTCGCCTTCAAAGCGAACATTTGGCGTTTTACCCAGTTTCCATTTCCTCGCGCGACAAGATTGATTTTCGGATACAGCATTTCGTAATAGATATCGTCTTTCGCGAGATAACCCGCCCAGTCAAAATCGCTTTGGGAAATTTTTTTATCCTCCGAAGCCCTGCCTGTCCGGTAGGCAGGCTTGGCGAAGGAGGACGGCTTCTTCAATTTTCCGGATATTTTCAGTTCATCGCCGTATTTGAACTCCGGATAATGCTGAGCGTAAACGAGAATTTTCACACCTTCCGATTCCACGATAAGCCGGGTGTTTTTCTCCCGTTCATCCGGTTCGTCAACCACGATTCCCCGCAATTCAATTTTTCCGCCGGTTGCCGCCACGGACTCAAACCGGCTCAAATCCGGCGCGGTGTCTTTGATTTCATAGCGCGCCATTCCCAATCCGGCGGTAATTAAAAAAATCGCGATTGAAGCCATCAGCTTTCGGTTTTCCGCCATTCGCGAAACGGCGAACAAGACAATTCCAAGCAAAACAAAAAAAGCCGCGAACGCCCAGCCTGTATCCAAAAAAGAGCGGAGCAGAACTCCGCCAATAAAACCCGCCAATAAAATCGCCGCCCACTTTTGACTCATATTTTAAAAATCAAAACATCTTTTTTGTTTCTTTTTTATTCATTGCTTCGTTTGCCAGCCGGTCCGCTTCTTTGTTTTTTTCGCGGGGAATTTCCGTGAATGAAATTTTGCCGAGCTCTATTCTTAAGTTCCAAATTTTTATGAAAAGCGGGAAAAGTTTTTCCTCCTGAATCTTGTATTTTCCTCCGAGCTGGCGCGCCACCAACTGACTGTCCATTCTCATTTCAATTTCCATCTTTTTCGCCTTTTCTTTCCCGAACAGATGTTTGACTTTCTGCAAAGCCAAAATGACGGCCTCGTATTCCGCCTCGTTATTGGTCCGCTCGCCGATGTCTTTTGAGTATTCCTTAATCACGCCGCCTTTCGCGTCCGCGATAACGACGCCAACCCCCGCCGGCCCCGGATTACCCCTTGACCCGCCATCCGTATAAATAATTATTTTCTTGATTTCCTTGGTCATTTTTCAGTTTTGTTATTTTTAATTATATACTATTATGATAATTATGGAATTGCCTAAAAATAAACGCGCGCTTGATGAAATTTTCAAAAACGCCGAGTCCCTGGACCCGTCCGAATTGAGCGGAGAATATTTTGTTGACATGCTCACCGGACTTCCAAGCCTAAAAAGGTTCAATCACCGTAAAATTTTCCGCCAAGAAAACGGACAAACAATCGGCTGCAACATAATTTTCAAAAACAAAAAATGGGGATGTTTTTTTCTTGAACAAACAGCCGGCCTGAAAGAGGGTGACGCGAAAACGACGATAAACTACGACACGCCCCAAAATTCACTCATAACAAAAAGAATCAGGGATTGTATAAAAAAAATAGGCGACAATTTATATCTCGGCCGCTTTAATTACATCCTGTTCGGCAAACCGCGATTCCTTGGCTATTTTTCGCTGACAAAAAAATAAACTGGCCGCTGTTTTGCGCTTCATCCACCCTTTTTCTAATCTTTTCCCAATCCCCTTCTAAAATGTTGCGCCTAATATGCGATCGCTTGTTAGGCGCAACATTTTTTAATTCATTTTTTTCTTTTTATATCAACAATCTTCAGCCGAAGTTCGGTTCTTCCGGCGAAGAATGATTTTTCCAGGGTGGCGGCGAGGTCTATTTTTTGCCCGGCTTTCAGGTCAAATTTTTCGCTGTCGCCGACGAAAAATCCGATTGCCGGAATCTTTTTGCCGGAGGAATTTTTGAAATCCAAACCAAGATGAATACCGCCGTTCCCGAATTTCCTGACATTGTCTATTTTCAAGCCGGAAAATTTGAATACCGGTTTGGGATTGTCCATGCCGAACGGCTGCATTTTTTCAATCAGCTCCCACGCGCGCCAATTCACATCGTCAATTCCCATTTCCATGTCAATATTCAAGATTCCGTTTTTCGTTTCCTCCTTCGGCATCTTTTCGTAGGCGCTCAAAATCTCTTTCGGCAATTCGCCGATTTTGCCCTCTTCCGCCGAAAACCCTCCGGCAAAGGCGTGTCCGCCGCTTTCAATCAAAAACCCTTCCGGCAGACTATTCATTAAATCAACCAAATTAACGGAGCCGCCGCTCCTGCAGGAGCCCTTAATTTCTTTCGCGTTGGCTTTGCCCCACAAAAAAACCGGTCTTTCGTATTTATCAAGCAGACGGTTCGCGGCAATGCCCAAAACCCCGGGCGCCCAATCCATATCCCCCTCAACGATTACTTCCGGCGCGCCCGTTTCGCCGATTCTTTCGCCGATTTCATTCATAATGTCTTCAACGATTTTCTTCCTGTCGGTGTTCAGTTTCTCCAAATGCCCGCTGACCATATTCGCCTCCTCCGGCGATTGAGTGGTGAGAATCGCGAAGCTGGCGTTCGCGTGATCCATTCTGCTGGCGATGTTTACGCGCGGAGCGATCATAAAAGCGACATCGTCTTCCGCCAGATTTTTCGGGTTGATGTCCATTCTTCTGAAAAAAGCGAGTAAGCCGGGGCGTTGCGTTTTTCTCAAAACCATCAGCCCGTAGCGGGTGAGAACGCGATTTTCGTCCGTGAGTGGAACCATATCGGCGATGGTCGCCAAAGCGACCAGATCCAAAAGCCATTTTTCCCACCCGGGAACGATGTTAAAATTCCCCTTTTTGATAAGCGCCTGGATTGTTTTGAAAGCGACACCCGTCCCGCTCAAATACTCAAAAGGATAGCTGTCGTCTTTTTGCTTAGGGTCCACAATCGCGTGTGCCCTCGGCGTTTTTTCTTGAGGAAGATGGTGGTCAACGATAACGACATCAATGCCGGCGGAATTCGCTTTTTCCACTTCTTCATAATCCGCAATGCCGCAATCAAGAGTGATAATAAGTCCGGCTTTCCGTTCAATAAATTCTTCAATCGCGCCCATGGTCAAACCGTACCCGTCAAGGTGCCTGTCCGGAATGTGGACATGAAAATTATCAAAGCCGATTTTTTTGAAGAAATCGTGAAATATGACGCTCGCGCACACCCCGTCCGCGTCATAATCTCCAAAAATAATTATATGCTCGCCGCCGTTCACGGCGCGCAAAATTCTTTCAACCGCTTTGTCCATATTCAGGATGCCGAACGGGTCATGCTGGCCTTTTTGATAGTCCGGATTCAAGAATTTCTCCGCTTCTTCTTTCGTCCTTACGCCCCTGTAAAACAAAACCCGCCGAATCAATTCCGGCTGGCTTTCAAGCTCTTTTGAAATTTCATCGGGAATTTCCCCCCGCAAAACCCATTGCTTGTCCATAAAGAACATTATATCATATAAAAGCCGTTGACACAGGTGCTATAATTTTATAGAATTATAACACAAAGTATTACAGGATAATTAACGGTTAAAAAATATGAGAAGCGTAATAAACATATCACTGCCCAAATCAATGGCGAGAGAGGTGGAAAAAGAGGTTAAGACCGGCAAATTTGCCAGCAAGAGCGAATTTTTTCGCAGCCTTCTTCGGCTATGGGAAGAAGAAAAGTTGTTGCGAGCCATTAGAGAAAGCGAACGGGAGTTCGCGCAAGGCAAAGGAAAGGTTCTTCGTTCATTAAGAGATCTCCGTTAAGTACAAGGCGATTATGGATACTGAAATTGAATATTCTTCAAAATTTGAAAGGATGTATAAAAAGCTGCCAATTAAGATCAAAGAAATTTCATTTGAGCGTGAGAAGTTTTTTAGAAAAAATCCATTTGATCCAAGTTTGGAAACGCATAAACTGTCAGGAAGGCTGGGGGGACGCTGGGCTTTTTCAATCACACACAAATATCGCGTGTATTTTTCTTTTCATGACAATGGTGTGGTCCGTTTTCACGCAATTGGCAACCATGATATTTATAAATAGCAACGCTAAAAAATATGATTGACTGTGTTTTTTGTAAAATTGTAAAGGGAGAAATTCCCGCCGATAAAATTTACGAGGACGGGAATTGTCTGGCGTTTTTGGATGTTACGCCGGTAAACCCCGGGCACACTTTGCTTATCCCGAAGAAGCACTATGAAAATCTTTACGAATTGCCGGACGAGCTTCTGTCCAAACTGGCGCCGATTATCAAAAAACTCGCCGTTGCCGTCAAAAAAGGAACGGGCGCGGACGGAATAAATATCGGGATGAACAACGAGGCGGCGGCGGGGCAAATCGTCCCGCACGCGCATTTTCACATCATTCCCCGCTTCGCCGGAGACGGACACGAGCACTGGAAAGGCGGATCCTACCCCACCGGAGAAGCCGAAAAAACGGCGGAGAAAATAAAACTATCTCTTTAACGCCTCAATGCCGGGGAGGGTTCCTTGGGAGAGAAATTCCAGCATCGCCCCTCCGGCGGTGGAGACGAAAGAAAACTTTTTCATAAGCGCGCCGCCGTTTATCTTCCGCGCCGCCGCTATTGTGTCGCCGCCGCCTATTATTGACATGGCGGGCGAGCCGGCGATTATCTTCGCCAATTCCTCGGTCCCTTTCGCAAATTCTTTTTTCTCAAAATTACCGAGCGGACCGTTCCATAAGACGAATTTAGATCGGTTGACGATTTCCTTGAGCATCTTAATCGTATTGGGGCCGCAATCAAGAATGGCGCCGCCCTTTTCCTTTATATCAACGGGAATGGTCACCTTCGGATTGTTCAGATATTTTTTAATATCCGTTTTGCCGTCAAAAATTGATTTTCCGATATCCAGCCCTTGCTCCCTGAAAAAATTATTAGCCAAGGCCCCGCCCACGAAAATTTTGTCCGCTATTTTTACGAATTTTTTTAGCACCCCCAATTTTACTCCAAACTTGACGCCCCCAAGAACCAGCAAAAAGGGATGTTTGGGATTGAAGGCGGCTTGAAGGTTTTTCAACTCGTCCAGAAACAGCAGGCCGGCGAACGCCGGAATATGTTTCGGAACTCCGACAATGGACGCGTGCTTCCTGTGGGAAGCGCTAAAAGCGTCGTTCACAAAAATGTCGCCCAGTTTCGCCAATTCTTTCGCGAAGGCGGCGCCGTTTTTTTCTTCCCTTTTGTCGGAACGCAGATTTTCAAGAAGAACAATGCCGCCGTTTTTCATTTTGGAAACATACTCCTCAACTTCTCCGCCAAGCGTTTTTGGGATAAAATCAATTTTCAAGAATTTTGCCACCGGCCTTAAAGTGCTGGCGCGCCCGTCCGTCAAATGGCTTATTAAAATAATTCTGGCGCCTTTTTTCTTGAGAAGATTTATCGTCGGTATCGTTCTCTTAATCCGAAAATCATCGGCGACTTTTCCGTTTTTTATCGGCACATTGAAATCAACGCGCAAGAGAACTTTCTTGCCTTTTACATTTATGTTTTTTACGCTCGGAATTTTCATTGAATTTAAATTTTCTCGGCGATTTTCAGTATCTCACCGAAATGCTCGGGGACCAAACTTTCATGCCCGATTAAAAGCCCTTGAACGCCGGCGTCGCGCAGGAAACCTTCGGCGTTTTTCGGATTAACCGACCCTCCGTAAAGAATCGGGATTTTCGGCATCAGCTCCTTGCCGGCAATCGGCAAAAGAATTTTTTTTATGTAAATGCTCATTTGCAGAACATCCTCCGGACTGTCCGCGGCAGGTCCCTTTTTCCCGATCGCCCAAATCGGCTCGTAAGCGATAATCAATTTTTTCAAAAAAACGCGTTGAATCCCCTTCAGCCCCTCTTCAATCTCGTCTTTTATATACCGCAAAAAAACTCCGGGCTCGCGGTCCTTTTCGCCAACGCACAAAACGACATTCAACCCCGCCTTCAGCCCCGCCTTTATTTTTTTGTTCACAATATCGTTGCTTTCTCCGAAATACTCGCGCCTTTCCGAGTGCCCGACAATGACATATTTAGCGCCAACACTCTTAAGCATTTCCGCCGAAATTTCTCCGGTATAGGAGCCCTTCTCTTTCCAAAACAAATCCTGCGCGCCCGCTTGGAAGCTCAATTTCCCCTTGGAGATTGAGCTTCCAAGCGTTGATAAATACACGAATGGAGGGCAAACCACCGTCAGCGTTTTTTTCAGTTTCGCCGCCGCTCTTTTTGTTCCGTTAAATATACTCTTAGCCTCCTCCAGCGACTGCGGATTCATTTTCCAGTTGGCGATTATAATTTTTCTCATTTTCATATTCTACCACTTTATTGTTTTTCTTCCCAGTTGACAAAGAGATATTCGTCGTCGGAAAAGGGCGTCATAGGCGGAGGATCGGCCATTAATTTTCTGTCGTAGGAGTTTTGCCGGTTCTCGTATCCGGAAAGAAATGTCCCGTCGCTTGAACCCCATTTCGTCCCCACTCTCCCCTTACTCACGATTGATCCGGTTATCTTGAGAAAATCCCTTTTGATGTACGGGCGCAAAGAATACGGGACCCTGTACGACCCGCTGCTCGCGTAATGATTTCTGCCAAAATGCCCCTTTTGCGCCACAAAAATTCCTCTCAACTCCATATCGTCCGGAGAATTAAGGGGAATGCGGACACTGTTCTCTCCAATAACAAGCAGTCCGTCGGAACCGTCATTCCCCGCGTATGTAATGTCCCCCTGAAGCCAAACATCCGTGTCCTCGTTGGCGTTCAGGAGGTCGGCGGAGGCGATTGACACCTTGCCGCTCACCTCGCCCTCAACCCATAAATCATCTTCAATAAAAATCAATCCGCATCCGGCGGGAATTGAATAATTGTTATAAAAAGTTTCCCTTGAAATATATTCCGGACTCCAGTGCCATCCTTCATCACTGCTGTAACTTCCGATATTTTTAATTTTTGTCACCTTGTAAACATCAATTGTTCCGTCGCTTTTGAATATGGCGTGATACCCGTCGGCGCCGGAGGGAGCGATGTAAAGTCCGTAGTCTTTCGCCGCTTGTTTCATTTTCGCCAAATCAAGAGTAATGCTCGTGAAATCAATTTTTTCAACGGGATACCGCCACAGATCAGACCCTCCCCCGCCGCCAAACACGCCGTCTTTCACTTCGTAGGGCGAATCGCATCCGAACGAGGATGTGCAGTTCCATGTCTCCAGCGCGCTGGTCACCAGAGAATCGTTTTCTCCGTCCATTCTTATCCCGCCATTTGAATGGTATTTTCCTTTTATCTCCCTGTCGCCTCCCGCCCAAACATTATCGTCAATGATGTAGGCGTACTCCGCGACCGACGGCCGAGAATAGCGAGCCGAGGCATCTCTTTTTATTGAAGGGTTCGCGTTCGTCCACCCCGTTGACGAAATATCAATTGAGGAAACCGATCCGCACGCGCTGTTACCTGAAATTTCAAGGGAAAATTTCCCGATCGCTCCGCCTTGGGGGTCAAAATAATCATGTTCGTACGGACCGCCGGACCCCGTCCCGTCCTGCAAATCGTCCGGGTAATGCGCCAAAAACCAGCGGTAATAATCAAGTCCGGCCTCGGCTATCTGCATCGCCAGCGCCTTGTCCGCCTTTTTAATCTGCAATCGATGTTGGGTCAAAATAAATCCCGTTGTTCCGCCAAAAATCATAACCATAATGCCGGCAAAGATCACGACTAGCAGCGTGATTGAGCCATTGTCCGGTTTTTTCCTCGGCGGATTTATTTTTATTTCGCGATTCATAAGTTTGTTTTAAGATTTCTTATCTGCGCGGTTGAACGCAGGGTGAATTCCTCGGGCGCCCTTCCCTCCACGGCATTGACGACTAAACGGGTTCCGACCAGCGTGATATCGGCGACATTGCTCGGGTTCGCGACCTCGTTTCCGGAAGAATCATAGAAAGTGAAAACGGGCTGGCTCGGCGTGTTGCGGACATACTCCGACAGAACGGAAACTGACTCGTCCGCCGGGTTGTAAACAAGCGGGTCGCCACTCGCCTCAATCACGCCCCTCTTGAAATTTGAACCGTCCAAGAAATATCTCACTCTTTCTATGCTGCTGTCCCTGTCAATATCGCTGTAAAAAATAAACTCCGTATCATCGGCGCTGACAATCGGATACGCCCCCGTGTCCGAATAAGTCGCCTCTCTTATTTCGCGCGTCATAACCTCAACGCCTTTTCTCGCGCTGTCAACGGCGTACGCTTGGTGAATAATATAACCGTTTGCCCGGTAAAAAGAAATAATCGCCCAAGAAACGGCGGCGAAAACCAAGGAGGTGACTGATATTACCGCGATTGTTTCAATGAGAGTGAAGCCGCCGCCGAAAAACGGCATTTTGTTTTTATTTATTTTACTCATGATTCGTTGATTGTTGCCCGCAATGTCGTCTGCCCGCTTATATCAACGGGAAAGCTTGCCGTGTCATACCCCGTTTTGGAAATTTCAATCGTATAACTGCCGGCGGAAAGAGGGGTGAAAAACGCCTGCCCGCAATCGGAGGTGTCTTTTGTTTCGTCGTAGCCGCTTCCATAAAGGCGCGCGCCCGCTCCGGCGACAACATCGCCTGAACCGTCTTTAACACTGACCAAAAAAGTGTTGTCCGCGTGGGCAACCATGGTTAAATCCACGGTTACCGAGGAATTCGGCGCGATACTGACCGGCTGGAAAGGGCATGATTCGGAAATATCGTATCCGGTCGCGGAACCGTCAACGGTTATGCCGTAAACATCAAATTCCAAGCCGGTTATCGCGGCCGTTCCGTCCGGTCCGGTGGAAAGATTTTCGGAATATTTGTAAATCGGATCGCCGGCGCTGTCCTTTCCTATCGTCTTCTCGCCCCGCATATTGAAAGCGATATCGGGAAGGGGGGTCGGACCGGCATCCCAAGATATTTTCCAGTCCAAAAGGGAGGGGGTCATATTGGCGTTCCCCGTCTCCAAATCCGCCCTTAAACGAAGTGCCGGATAAGCGCTTACGGAAAGCCCCGACAGGTCAACCGGAGAATTTTCAAAGCCGGATTCGTTCCCCGGAAGATCCCCGTCCGGAATCGGAATCCAGTCCGAGCCCGAATTATACAAAACCTGATATTTAATCGCGGTGTTCGCCGGAGCGCTGTCGTTCCACGAAAACTCCTTCCAGCCCGCGAGGTAATCCCCGCCGTCAACATCCAAAGATTTCAAGTACCCGGCGCCCCAATAAGACCCGGGCGTTTCTTCCTCCAACACGGCCGCCCCTCCGACCGGCGTGGTGCTCGCGTAGTCCGACACCTTTGACCAGTCGTCAAAATCATCCCGCCAAACAAATTCCTTTATCGGCTCAAATGTTCTGACGGTTTTTGAGCTTAACTTGTCAATCACGAAACTCGCCTCGGTCGTCTGCCCCTCAAAAATTGAAAGATGTCCCGGATCGGGGCTGACATTCTGGGAATCGGCGCCGTAAGTCAGCGCCGAACTGTACCCGTCCTTACTGATCGTAACTTCATAACCGGAAGAAGCCGCGACACCCGGAAAAACAATCTTCCCTTGGTCGTTCGCGTAAACATCCGTTAAAACGGCCGGATTAGTGGTTTGGTTTTCAATATGCGCGAGCGCCGAAACGACCGGCAAAGCGCTCGCGTCAAAGACATTTATTTTAAGAGTTCCCCCTCCGTCAACCGTTTCAATCCCAGCGGGGACCACGTTTGAAACAAAAACAACGGGCTTGCTCGCTCCGAGCCAATCCAGTTCAACTCTCACGGCTTTATAATCCGCCTCAATGCCGTTTTCATCGCTCACCCCTTCCCCGTCTTTTGGGTCGTCAACATACCTGACATCCACCTTGCGGGTGTATTCAATGCCGTTCAAGACGATCGTTTCCGTTTGCGGAATGTTTCCGGGCACCATTCCTCCCAGAGTCCCGACTTCCTTGTATGGAAGGTTTCTTATCATCTCCATTCGTTCGTTCGCCAGGGCGACTGCGCCGGCCTTCGCTTTCGTTTTGCCAACCAGCTTAATGCTCAGATTAAAAACTCCGAATATGGAAAGAAAAACGACCAGCATCAACGCCGTGCCGATAAGAGACTCAATCAACGAAAACCCCGATTTTTTTCGCGCAAACATACTTGCGATTATTATAACACACCCCGACAAGAAAAAACGAAAAACCGGTCCGTCACGGACCGGTTTTTGGAAACTTTCCTGACCCCCTTATCAATTATCAATTTCCAGATCATGCTTAATTTCATCAAGAGTTAAACACTCTCCGTTAGAAAAATTTTTTCTCGCCCTTTGCAGCGCCTTCCTCTCCGCCTGTGTCGGCTTGAAAGTTTTCACTGATTTTATTTTTTTTGGAATGGTGATTGTGCCCATACTTTAATACTACGCCAAACCGAAAATTCTACAACTCTCCGGCGCATTTTTTGCAGACGCGGACTTTTTTGTAATGCAAAATAGATTTTTCATGTTTAATTCACATAAAACCGCATTTGAACAGAAGCCCCCTCTCCATAAAACCAAACTGAATTGTTTGGCACTATAGGGAGAGGGATTCGAACCCTCGGTGGGTTTTCACCCACACCCGCTTTTCAGGCGGAAACCTTAAGCCACTCAGTCATCCCTCCACTAACAAAACCCTTTATCAAAGATTCTGTCTTATGGGCTTTGGCGGCAAGATTCGAACTTGCGGGCATTTGATTTAAAACCAATTACCCTTCCCTATAACACCAAAGTATAAAACAACTATCACCCGCAATTTGGTCCACTTCTGACCCAACCCCAAATTGCCCTACCTTTTGTATCTCCAACAATATCAACAAGGTCTTTTAGTAAAATAATATGAGTAACATCTTCAGTGTCTAGCGAAATTATCTTCTTTTTGAAATCATATCCAATTCCCATATCCATCGCCCGCTTCCCGTTTTTTAGACACTGTTCATAAATTTGCACAAGTTTATTTACTAATTCTCTTTCGTTCATTCATAAATTTATTTTATATTTAATAAAAAATTGTCACTAATATATTTTATTCGTAGTAAGCCTTCAATCACCGTCCAAAAATTATATTTTTGGATATATGAAATTGACGCTTTAGCAGAAATAATTTTTGTTTCAAATTTAATTACATCACCGTGCAAAGTTGATATTGCATAAGTAACATTTTCTCTGTCTCCACTTGGCATTTCTTCATTTGCAATAACATTACCAATATCCCCAAATTTTTCAACAATTTGATCGTACTGTTTTTGGGCATTATTTCTAAATTTTGTATATTCTTTTACTTCTTTTTCGTACATCGGTATAAATTTCTTTAATCTATTGTGTTGGAATTTAGAATATCCCCACAACACAAACAAAAGTGGAATCGCCCCGCCCGCAATGGTAAAAATTGCAGAAATAAAGGGATTTATAACAAACTCAAGTAGATAATACATTTTTGTTACCAAGAACACCTTATACTTCCAGGAACTACTCCCGACTGACATGACACATTATTGAAATTTGAATCTGAACAATTAAAATATCCTGGGGATGTTTGAGTACATCTCATCGCATTTGAGCCAAAATTATCTCTACACGAGAAACCACTAATATCAGTTGTGCATGTAACCGATGAGGGTTGGGTCTGAATTGTAGGCAAAGAAACACTACCAGAAACTCCAAGAGAATTGCCAAGAGCTCTTGAAATAGAAAGTATCTCATTCTTAATCGAATTTATTTCTGATGAAGATACGCTATTATTAGAATTATTAAAGCGTATCTGTGTTGAACTTAAACTACTTTCTATTTTGGTAAGCCTAGATTCGATAGATGTGTCCACATTATATTTTGCAAGACAATTATCTTTCCATATTTCAATATCTTGCAAATCTCGTTCTAGTTGAGAATCTATGTTCTGTACTATTCCAGGTGAATTAGCGAACCCACTTCTACTTTCATAATAAGCAGTTTTTTGACTTTCTGCATCACTTTTTGCATATTCTATTTTGCTGTTGTAGGAAGCGAGACAATTTTGATTGCCTTTATATGCAATATCCTTTTGCATTTTTACAAGATTTTTTAAATCAGAAATTGTCTTCTTGTAATAATCTAGGTCTGACTTAATTTGCTCGACCACTTGTGTATTCAAAAATTTTAACAACTCTGATCCTAATGAATCAGCGAAAACCTTGGGATTGTTATTTTTAATTTTAGCTGGAGCCTCTTTTATTGTCTTTATGACATTCCCCTTCCCGTCCATTTCAACAATCGCTCCGTTTGGCAAAGTAACCACATTTGGGGTTTGCTTGTCTTTTTGTTTGACTTGCGTTTTTGGCGTTTCCGTTTTTTTCTCAATAAATACCGGTTTTTCTATGATTTTTTCAATAATCTTGGGTTGGGATTGTTGTTTTTTCAGCTCCTCAACCTCGTTTTTCAATTTTTCAAGGATATCGTCTTTTTTGCTCTCTCTTTCTTCTTCAACTTTTTTGTTTTTGTTTTTCAGTTCTTCCCTTAATTTTTCAATCTCGTTCTTTAGTCCCGTGTTTTCTTTCTTTAATTCAGCGAATTGCCTCATCGCTTCTTTTTGCCCCTTCTCGCTTATTTCAATCGCTTTGCGGATGGCGTCCTTCGCTTCGGCGGGGACTTTTTCCAAAACATTTTTTAGAATTTCTTGGTGTTTCGCGGCGTTTTCCGAGATGATGTTAAGCAGCTTTTCTTCCTTTTTCGTGTCCTTTATTTCTCTTGATTCCCTTGTGGCGAAAGATATTTTGTCTTCGTAACCGTTCATCGCTTCCTCAACGGCTTTGGGTTTGTTTTCTTTAGCGGATTCTTCCGCTTCGGCGAGGCGTTCTTCGGCGTATTCCAGGGCTTTCTCCGCTTTCTTTCCGGGAGTGAAAGTGAAAAAGAGGCTTATTTTTTCAAAGGCAGTGTCAAGAAAGTAAAACACGCTGTCCGGCTTGATGCCGGCGCTGGGAGCGGCGGAGGCGGGAAAAGGGGCTATGAGAATAGTTGCCAAAAGCAGGAGCGGCAATATGATTGATGTTTTTTTCATATAAAATGGCTTATATCTTTTTTATACAGATTCGCAAACCTTTTGACTTCCAAAATATCCAACCTGTATTCGCCGGACTCTACACGGGAAATGTAGGATTGCGGACGTTTTAATTTCTTGGCGACCTCAATTTGCTTCAATCCCGCGTCCAATCTCGCCTTTTTTAATTTCTTAATAAAGTCCGCGTATTCCTTTGTGGTAATCGTCTTGTCCATATCCTATCAGCGTATATCCACAAAGTCAATATCTAAAATCTAGATATTGTTTTATATCCTCAAAATCAAAAATACGCGAGGGCTAGCCTCGCGTATTTTTGCGCGTCTCGTATTCGTACTACTTAGAGTTCTCCGGCGCATTTTTTGCAGACGCGGACTTTTTTTGAAGCTGAGGTTTTTTTGCCGACGCGGGAGGGGTTGCCGCAAGACGGGCACACAACCATGGCGTTGGAGGCGTCAATCGGCATAGGCATCTGAATTATCTGCCCTTTTTGCCCCTGTTTTTTGGGCTTGGAATGTTTTTTGCAGATGCTGACTCCTTCAACGACTATCCTGTTTTGCGGCGGAAAAACATGGGTGACCTTGCCAGTCTTCCCTTTGTCTTTGCCAGAAATTATTTTTACTTTGTCGTTAATTTTTATATTCATAAAGATAAGCTTAATTTTACACGACTTCCGGAGCCAATGATACAATCTTATTGTATCCCTTCTCTTGGATTTCTCTCGGAATGGGCCCGAAAATTCTCCCTCCTTTCGGCTCTTTCTTTCCTTTGTCAATGATAACAACCGCGTTTTCGT
>JAADHB010000009.1 GCA_013152035.1 bacterium | reverse complement strand
GCGAATACAAACACAATCTTGATACGAAGAAAAGAATGGCCGTTCCCGCCAAATTCAGGAAGGAAATAGGCAAAAAGGCGGTAATCACGAGAGGATTGGACCAGTGCTTGTTCGTGTATCCGATAAAAGAATGGGAAAAGGTCGCCGAAAAGTTGAGCGAACTTCCGACGGGGCAGGCGGACACGAGAAATTTCGTCCGAAATATGTTTTCCGGAGCGGTTGATGTTGACATAGACGCGCTGGGCAGGGTCTTGATTCCCGATTATTTGAAAGAATACGCCGGACTGAAAGATAAGGCGGTGATTGTGGGAATTTACAAACGGCTTGAAATCTGGAACGAGGAGAATTGGGAAAATTACAAGAAAAGGATTGAAAAGCAGGCGGACACGCTGGCGGAGAAGTTGGGGGAGATTGGAGTTTATTAAATGAGGAAGGAGTAAAGCGTAAAAAACAAATTTTAAAAATCGTAGGTAGTGGGCGGCTAGGGATAAGCGATTTTTAAAATTTAGTTTTTGGAGCTTTTATTTATCAATGTCCGGACACACCCCCGTTTTATTAAAAGAAGTGATTCATTACCTTGACCCCAAACCCGGAGATACGATTTTGGACGCGACGATAAACGGAGGAGGCCACGCGATGGAGATACTGAAGGCAATAGGCGATGAAGGCCTGCTGGTGGGAATTGAACAGGACGCGGAGATACTTGAAAGACTGAAAGCGAAAATTGAGAAGCTGGGAATAAAGAATGTTATTTTGATAAATGGAAATTTCAGGAATTTGGACAAATTGTTAGCACCTGCCTGCCGGCAGGCAGGCCTTAACAAAATAATAGAGAAAGGATTGGATGGAGCGATATTTGACCTTGGGATGAGCTCTCTGCAGTTTGAACCGCCGGATGGCGGGATTGGCAGGGGGTTCTCGTTTCAAAAAGACGAACCGCTTTTAATGACGCTCAAGTCCGATATCGGTCCGGACGACTTGACGGCAAGGGACATCGTCAACGAGTGGAGCGAGGAGGATATCGCGAATGTCTTGTTCGGATACGGCGAAGAAAGGCACAGCCGGAGAATCGCGAAGGGGATAGTCAAGGCTCGCGCCGAGAAGCGGATTGAAACCACATTTGATCTTGTTGAAGCGATAAGGACGAGTGTTCCGGCGGCATACAGGAACAGCGGAAAAATAAATTGCTGCACGAGAACTTTTCAGGCGTTGCGAATAGCGGTGAATGATGAACTGAAAGCGGCGGAGGAGGGGATTGAGAAAGCGTGGAATTTGCTGGCGAAGGGCGGGAGGCTGGCGGTGATATCTTTCCATTCCCTGGAGGACAGGATAGTGAAGATTTTTTTCAAAAGGGCGGCGAAGGAGGGTGAAGGGGAAATTCTGACAAAAAAACCGGTTACGCCGTCGGACGAAGAAAAAAAATCAAATCCCCGTTCGCGAAGCGCGAAATTGCGGGCGGTTGTGAAATTATAACCCGACGAATTATTAAAAATTATGACAGGAAAGGAAAATACAATTAAAGTGAAAATTTTCGGGTTTTTGATGGCGGGAATTTTTCTCGTATCCGGTTTTTATGTTTATTTTTTAAGCGCGGCGGTGATTAAAACGGTTGAAAGGAAACAGAGCGTCCGGGACCTGCAAAAAATCAGCGCCGAATATCAAGATATGGAAGAAAATTATTTCAAGATTCTTAACGGGTTCAACTTGGCTTACGCGGAATCACTCGGTTTCGTCAGTCAAAAAGAAAGCAGTGTGATAATCCGCCAGACATCAATGGCGCGAAGATAATATAGGCGAGCAATATGCGAACAAAAGATAATTTTATTCCACGCGTCCGAATTGTCTATGTGTTTATCTTTCTTTTCGGCGCGATTCTCGCGGGCCGGTTGTTTTTTATTCAGGTCGCGCGCGGGGATTACTATCGGGAAGCGGCAAACGGGCAGTATGTTTCCCCTTCCGCCGATTATTTTGACAGGGGAATTATAAATTTCACGAAAAAAGACGGACAGCTTGTTTCCGCCGCCACCGTGAAAAAGGGTTACCTTCTGGCGATAAACCCAAAACTGCTGAAAGACCCGGAGGCGGCTTTCAAGAAAATCTCAAGCGTTATCAGCGTTGACAAAGACGATTTTTTGAAGCGCGCCGCGAAAAAAAGCGACCCTTACGAAGAAATCGCCCATAAGCTCGGCGAAAAAGACGCCGAAAAAATAGAAAAAATGAAAATCGCCGGCGTTAGCATTTTTTCGGAAAAGTGGCGGCTTTATCCCGCGGGAAATCTCGCTTCGCGCGTCTTGGGTTTCGTCGGATACAAGGGAAACAAGCTCGCGGGCCGGTACGGTTTGGAAAAATATTACGAAGATATTTTGGCGAGGGAAGGAGAGAAAAAAACAAACATTAATTTTTTCGCCGAAATTTTCGCCGGCATAAAAGAGATTGTCGGCGCGAAAGCGGAGGAGGGCGATATCGCGCTCACCATTGAGCCGGAAGTACAGGCTTTCTTGGAGAAAACTTTGGAGGGGCTCCAAGAAAAATATTCTTCGGAAATGGCGGGGGGCGTGATAATTGAACCGTCCACCGGAAAAATTTTGGCGATGGCGGTCAAGCCTGATTTCAATCCGAACAATTACGGGGAGGCGAAAGATATGTCTTTATTTTTGAATCCGGTTGCCCAGAGCGTTTTTGAGATGGGGTCAATTATGAAGCCGCTTACGCTGGCGGCGTCTATGGACAGCGGGGCGATTACGCCAGAAACGACTTATTACGACAAGGGATTCATCGTGCTGAACGGCTTGCGGATTGAAAATTACGAGGGAAAAAGCGAAGGAAGAGTTGATATGCAGGAAGTGTTGAGCCGGTCGCTGAATATGGGGGCGATTTTCGCGATGCAAAAAATGGGAAAAGAAAAATTCCGCCAATATATGGAAAGTTACGGGTTCGGGGAAAAAACGGGCATTGATTTGCCAGACGAGGTGAGGAGTAAGATTTCCAACTTGAAAAGCGGACGGGACGTGGAGTACGCCACCGCTTCGTTCGGGCAGGGCATAGCGGTAACGCCGATCGCCATGGCGTCGGCGCTTTCTTCGCTCGCCAACGGAGGGCTGTTGATGCGCCCGTATGTTGTTGATGAAATTGATTTGGATAACGCCCCGGACAAAAAAATAGAACCGGTGGAAAAGCGGCGAGTCTTGAAAAAAGAAACCGCGGAGGAAATCAGCAGAATGCTTGTTCGCGCCGCGGACGAATCGCTTTTGAGAAAAAAAAGGCGGCTTGAACATTACAGTGTGGCGGTGAAAACGGGCACGGCGCAGATGCACCGCGAGAACGAGAGGGGGTATTACAAAGACGAATACCTGCATTCATTTTTCGGATACGCTCCCGCCTTTGACGCCAAATTTCTGGTTTTGCTTTTTTTGACGAAACCGCAGGGCGTCCGCTACGCCGTCCGCTCGTTGTCCGATCCGTTTATGAATATAACGAAATTTATGATAAACTACTATGAAATACAGCCGGATAGATGATTGTCAGTTTTTAGTATGTAGTTAGTAGCTGTTAGTTAACAGTTGATAGAGGTATGGTAAAACAAATGATTAAAAAAATCGCCAAAAATTTTATCGCTTTTATTCTCCGCGTTGAGGCGAGGTTAATACTGCGAAAATACAAGCCGAAAATTATCGCCGTAACCGGCACGGTGGGAAAAACTTCCGCGAAGGACGCAATCTTTACTGTTCTTTCCAGGGAGTTTTTCGTTCGCAAGAGCGAAAAAAGCTACAACAGCGAAATCGGCGTCCCGCTCGCGATTATAGGCGGAAGGAGCGGATGGGGGAGCCCGCTGCGGTGGCTGCTGGTTTTATTTAAAGGGCTGAGAATGATTTTGGTCAGGCATGATTATCCGGAATGGCTCGTTTTGGAGATGGGCGTTGACAGGCCGAAGGATATGGAAAAATTGACGGCGTGGATTAAACCGGACGCGGCGGTTATCACGATGGTTGGAGAAGTGCCGGTGCATATTGAGTATTTTGAAAAGCAGGAGGATCTCCTGAGGGAAAAGGCGAAATTGGCGAAGGCGGTCAAAGAGGGCGGGTATGTGATTCTCAACGGGGATGATGAATCCGTCTTCAAAATCAAAGAAAAAACAAGGGCGAACACCGTTTGCTACGGATTTTCGGAAGGTTTGGATATCGTCGCTTCAAATTACCGCGTCGTTTTCAAAGAGCAGGATGGAAAGAGCGTTCCCGAGGGAATCACCTTCAAAGTTGATTACAAGGGGAATATAGTACCCGTCAGGATGCCCGGAGTTTTCGGGAGGCAGGCGGTTTACACGGCATTGGCGGCAATCGCGACGGGCGGCGTTTTCGGGTTGAATTTGATAGAAATGTCTGAGGCGCTTTCAAGGCATTATAAAAGCCCGCCGGGACGGCTTAAGTTTATTGAAGGGATAAACGGCAGTTTTATTTTTGACGACACTTACAATTCCTCGCCGGTGGCGGTTACGGCGGCGCTTGATTTTTTGGAGGATGTAGCCAATACAGTCGCGAAGAGGAAAATCGCCGTTTTGGGGGATATGATGGAGCTGGGAAAGCACACCATTGACGAGCATAAAAAAATCGGAAGAATGCTGAAGGGGAAGGTTGATATGATTTTCACCGTCGGTCCGCGCTCCAAGTTTTCGGCGGACGAGGCGCGCGCGGTTGGTTTTAATCCGGAAAACATATTCGTGTTTTCAAGCGTGGACGAGGCAAAGGTTGTTCTGCGGGATAAAATCAAGGAGGGGGACTTGATTCTCGTGAAAGGGTCGCAATCAATGAGGATGGAAAAAATCGTTGAAGAAATAATGGCGCGCCCGGAAAAAAAGAAAAAACTCCTTGTCAGACAGGAAAAAGAATGGTTAAATAGGTGAAGCAAATGGAGGCCCTATCGTCTAACGGCTAGGACACATCCCTCTCACGGATGAAATCGGGGTTCGATTCCCCGTAGGGTCATTTGAACGAAGTGAGAATGACGCTAAGCAAGCAAACTGCTTTGCTTGCGTCGGGGAATCGAAAGGCGCAGGCATGTCGCCGCAGGCGACGGCCGAGCCCGGGGAGGAAGTTCTTAACGAGCGCAGCCCTGCACCATACGGTGCAGGGCGCAGCGAGTTTAGAAACTTGACCCCGATTCCCGTAGGGGTCAAAAGCAATGTTATTGCTTTTGAGGGCAAGAACATTATTAAATACAAATAGTTAACTTGCCCCGGACAAAAACCAAAAACCCTTTAATCGTGCCGCGATTGTGCTACAATGCGGCTTATGGGAAGAGATAAAGCAAAATACGACTTAATCGTAATCGGCGCGGGACCGTCAGGAATGATGGCGGCGGGGCGCGCCGCCGACCTTGGCGCGCGCGTTCTCATTTTGGAGAAAAAGAAGCAGTACGGAAAGAAACTTCTTCTGACCGGTGGCGGGAGGTGCAACATCACCAACGCGGAATTTGGTGTCCGGGCGTTTCTTGAGCATTTTCCGGAATCCAAAAAATTCCTCTTTTCTCCATTTTCAAAATTCTCGGCGAAGGACACTTTCGCCTTCTTTGAGAAGAAGGGTTTGCCGCTCGTGGTGGAGGGAAGAAAGAGGGCGTTTCCCGAAACGCAAAGGGCCGAGGATGTTCTTCAGGTGATGAGAAAATACATAAACAGAAACGGAGTGGAAATTAAAACGGGCGTTCGCGCCGCGTCACTTGAGGCGAAAGATGGAAAAATAGTGTCCGTAAAAACCTCCAAGGGCGACGAATACTTCGCGGGCAATTTCGTCATTGCCACCGGCGGGCTTGCCGCCCCCGAGACCGGCTCAACCGGCGACGGTTTTAATATGCTGGAAAAGCTCGGACACACGATTGTTCCGCCCACCCCGAACATTGTTCCGCTCACAACGGACGCAAAGTGGGTGCACAAGCTGTCCGGCGTGACGCTTTCGTTTATGACAATCCGCTTTATCCAAGGCGGCAAGGCGAAAATAAAAAAGACCGGAAAAATTCTTTTCACGCATTTCGGCGTTTCCGGCCCGCTCATACTCAACTCCGCGCGCGAAGTCGTAAAATTGCTTGAAAAAGGCGCGGTGACGGCGTCAATTGACATGTTCCCAGACACCCAAGAAAACGAATTGGACCGCAGGGTGCTTAATTTGTTTGACAAAAACAAGAACAAGCTTGTCAGGAATGTTTTGCCGGAGATTTTGCCGGACGCTCTTTCTGAAACGATTCTCAAACTTCCCGATATCAATCTTTTTGACAAGGAGGTTAATTCCGTCACCAAAGAAGAGCGGAAAAAGCTCGTGAAAAAAATCAAAAATCTCACTTTTGAAATCACCGGCACTCTCGGTTTTGACAAGGCGGTTATCGCGGACGGGGGAGTGCCGCCCGAGGAAGTGAATTTCAAAAATATGTCGTCAAAACTTTATCCAAACCTGTATCTTCTGGGGGACATCCTAAACATCAACCGCCCCTCCGGCGGCTTTTCCCTCCAGCTCTGCTGGACCACCGGCTGGGTGGCGGGAACGGATGTGGGAGAGAAATGTCAAGGGCATCCCTTGGCGAAACAGACTTTAGTATTACAATAACATAAAGAAAAAACAATATGAGCAATCCACACAACCCAGAAGAAATTATTGCAATTGTTGACGATAACGATAATATTATTGGAACATGTCCAAGAAAAAATCACGCAGAAGGAAAATTACACAGAGAGACCTCTGTTTTAATTGTGAATTTAAATAATGAAATTCTTGTTCAGAAGCGAGCCGATAACGACCGTTTGGACTATTCCGCTTCCGGACACTTTCCTTTTAATGAAGACTACCTTGAAGGTGCAATAAGAGAAGTTCAAGAAGAATTAGGATTAAATATCCCAAAATCTAAATTTGTAAAGATTTCAAAACATAGAATTGATTATTCGAAAGGGTGCGTTAATAACAGATTTGTAACACTTTGGGAATCAAAGGGAGATTACAAAATTAAAGACATGAAAATTGACCCCTCGGAAGTTAAGTCTGTCAAATACATGACTGTTTCAGAATTAAAAAGAATAATCAAAAAAGATCCTGATTCTATGTCTGCCGGGTTTGCAAAATCTTTACAAATTTATTTTACAAAGAAATTTCTCTAATTTATCATGTACTAATACTTGGAAGTTGAGCTTCCAAGTAGGTGGGTGGGGTACTGAAAATTATGAATAAAGACATTGAAGAAAAAGTTGAGAAAATAATTGATTTTTTGACTGAGGCGGAGCCGGATGAATCGCTTCCTAAAACGGATGCGATATTTGTTTTCGGACATTACGATTTGCGGATAGCGGAGCAAGCGGCAGGTCTTTATTTTGGCGGGAAGGCGCCCAAAATTATTTTAACCGGCAGGTCGGGGAAGATACATAAAATTCCCGCTAATTTTGAAAGCGAAGCGGAATACTTCGCCGACTTTTTAAAAAAGAAAGGTGTTCCCGAGTGCGATTTGATATTGGAAGAAGAATCCACAAACTCTCTGGAAAACGTTTTGTTCGGTATGAAAAAAGCGGCGTCTTTTGGTTTTTTTCCGCGCTCTTTAATTCTTTGCGCAATGCCGCCTTTGCTCAGAAGGTCGCGCGCCACATTCAAAAAGCAATTTCCTGAAATAAAAGTTTTCGGCAGCGCCTTTCCGCTCGGAAAAGAGGAATGGCAAACTCCGGCTAGAATCAGTCGGATATTGGGGGAGATAGATCGGCTCCGGGAATATGCCGAAAAAGGAGACATCGTCCCTACTCAAATTCCTTTATCAATAAGGAGGTTTTACAATGAAGTGCGCCACTTGGAGACTGAGTCTCCAAGTGGTAGAATGTAGGCTATATGGATGTGAAAATTGAGCCGAGTTGGAAAAAGGCGTTGGCGGAAGAGTTTGAGAAGCCGTATTTCAAGGAGCTCGCGGAGTTCGTGAAAAAGGAATACAAAAGCGGCGCCGTTTATCCGCCGCCCAAGCTTCTTTTTAACGCCTTTAACCTTTGCCCGTTTGACAAGGTCCGTGTCGTCATACTCGGGCAGGATCCTTACCACGGGCGCGGGCAGGCGCACGGCCTGTGTTTTTCCGTTCCGGAGGGAGAGAAGATGCCGCCTTCTCTGCAGAATATTTACAAAGAAATCAACGCGGACCTTGGCTTGCCGATTCCCAAATCCGGCAATTTGGAGCATTGGGCGCGGCAGGGAGTCTTGCTTTTGAACACGACTCTTACCGTGCGGGCGGGCATTCCGGCGTCGCATTTCGGCAACGGATGGGAACAATTCACGGACGCCGTCATCAAAAAACTTTCTGACGAAAAAGAAGGGCTGGTGTTTCTGCTTTGGGGCCGCCACGCGAAGGAAAAAGGGAAGGTGATTGACCGCAATAAACATCTTGTTCTTGAGGCGGCGCACCCGTCGCCGTTCTCCGCGGCATCCGGATTTTTCGGCTGCAGGCATTTCAGCAAAACTAACGATTACCTTGTTTCTCGCGGAGAAAATCCAATCCAATGGACGCCGGAGGGATAACCGTCGCGCCAACTTAATCAAATGGAGAAAAAATATGTTGTTTTGGATAAGGAAATTGGGGAGACTCCGCTGGCTTTGATGGACAGGTTCAGGGCGGAGAATCCTTGGGTGGGCGATAAAAAGCTTACTTACGCCGGGCGGCTTGATCCTATGGCGAGCGGAAAAATGATTGTGTTAATCGGCGAGGAATGCAAAAACAAGGAAAAATATCTGGCCCTTGATAAAGAATATGAATTTGAGGTTTTGTTCGGGTTTTCAACGGACACCGGGGATGTTTTGGGGCTTGTTGAATCTGAAGCGGTGGATGTAATCGGCGAAGACTCGCTGAAAACTGCCACTCGAAAATTCGTTGGCGAAATTTCTCTGCCGTACCCCGCCTTTTCGTCAAAAACGGTGCAGGGAAAACCGCTGTTCGCGTGGGCGCTTGAAGGCCGTCTTGATGAAATAGAAATTCCGCGCAGGAAGTCTGTTATTTACAAATTGTCGCTTGAGGGTTCGCGGACGATATCAAAAGAGAATTTGCACTCGGAAATTTTCGGAAAAATCGCGAAAGTCGGTCCGGCGCCAAGCGGCGGGCGGGAGGATTTTCTTGGAAAAGATTTTCGCAAGCAAGAAATACTGGACAAATGGGAAGCCGCGCTGAACAAAACAAATAAAAAAGAATTTCAAATCGCGAAATTTGTTTGCGCCTGCTCATCCGGAACATATATGAGGACCCTGGCGGTTGAGATAGGGAAATGCCTCGGCGTGAAATCGCTCGCTTTTTCAATTCACCGAACGAAAATCGGGGAAAATCGGGGAATATAGCCTCCTCTGAAATTGTGGGAATAATCTGCTATCGCCGAAAACTCCCACAATTTTTTTTATTTTTGGGTGTCCGTTTCGGCGGCGTCCGGCCAATCCTTTATTCAACCATCTTTTTATGGTAGAATTACCTTACTGTTTTGGATAATAAAAACGCACAACTCCCGACGGGAATCATAAGCATAACTTCAAAGGGCGTCGGCTATGTCGTAGTCGGCGATTTTGAGGAGGATGTTTTGGTGGAACCGCAATTTTTGAACACCGCCCTCCACGGCGACGAAGTGGAGGTTGTTTTGTTTCCGCAAGCGAAAGGAGAAAAACTGAGCGGAGAAATCGCGAGAATTCTAAAAAGGAAGAAAGTGGACTTCGTCGGCGTGGTGGAAAAAAGAAAAGGAAGCGGTATTTCTTTCGTTGTTGCAGACGACAAAAGGATGTACACGGATATTTTTCTTCCTCCGGCGGAAACTCAAAAAGTAAAAGACGGCGACAAGGTGTTCGTTAAAATTAAAGAATGGAGCGACCCCAAGAAAAATCCGGAAGGGAAAGTCATAAAGGTCCTCGGAAAAAAAGGGGACAACGATGTGGAGATGGAAGCCATCGTTTTGGAAAAAGGCTTCGCGGTCGCGTTTCCGCCGGAGGTGGAGAGGGAGGCGGAGCGTTTGGTGGAAAAATCAAAACCGATACCGGAAAAAGATATCGCGGAGAGAAGGGATTTCAGAGGCGTTGACACATTTACGATTGACCCGGAAGACGCCAAAGATTTTGACGACGCTATTTCGTTTAAAAAAATTTCGGATGACTTGTTTGAGATAGGAATGCACATCGCGGATGTTTCCCATTATGTCAGGGAGGGGACCGCGCTGGACAAGGAGGCGTTCCATCGCGGAGTTTCCCTTTATCTCGTGGACAGAACCGTCCCAATGCTTCCGGAGGCGATTTCAAACGACCTTTGCAGCTTAAGGCCACGCGAAGATAAGCTTGCTTTTTCCGCCGTTTTGACCGTTTCCACGCGGGGGGAAGTCAAAAAAAGATGGTTTGGGAGAACCGTCATAAACTCAAACAAAAGGTTTGTTTACGAAGAAGCGCAGGGGATTTTGGACAAAAAAAGCGGAGAATATTTTGAAGAGCTGGACCGATTAAATAAAATAGCCAAGGAGTTCAAGAAAAAAAGAGTGGAAAAGGGCGCTCTGGATTTTGACAGCTCGGAGGTGAAATTTGAGCTTGATGCCAAGGGCAAACCGGTGAGGATTATTGAAAAGCCGAGATTGGACGCACACAAGCTTGTTGAAGAATTTATGATACTCGCCAACAAGGAGGTGGCGTCGTATTTGAGCGAAGAGATAAAAAGAATCAACAAGGGCGTTTCCATTTACCGCATTCATGATGTCCCTAAAAAAGAGGCAATGGACGACCTTCTTGTTTTTTTGAGGGCGTTGGGGCATGAGATAGAAATGAAGGGAGAGAGCATCTCGTCCAAGGAGCTGAACGCCATCTTTGAAAAAATAAAAAACAAGCCGGAGGAGGCGCTCGTGAAAACGGTGGCGATGCGGTCCATGGCGAAGGCGATTTATTCCACGAGAAACATCGGGCATTACGGTTTGGCGCTTGGAAATTACACGCATTTCACCTCTCCGATAAGAAGATACGCGGATTTGCTGGTGCATCGGATTTTGGAAAAACATCTGGCGGGGGAGTGGCTCAGCAGCCAGGAAATCGCTCGGTATCACAGTTTCGCGGCAAATTTGTCCGCCAGAGAAGTTGGCGCGGTTGAGGCGGAAAGGGCGTCCATCTCCTACAAGCAGGTTGAATATATGTCGGAGAGAATCGGAGAAACTTACGAAGGAATAATTTCCGGCGTGACGAAGTGGGGAATTTTCGTGGAGGAATTAAAAACCAAAGCCAGCGGAATGATAAGGATGAGAAACTTGAAAGGGGATTTTTACGAATTTGACAAGCAAACCTATTCCATCATCGGGCAGAAAACAAAGAAAAAATATTCCGTCGGCGACAAAGTAAAAATAAAAGTCGCCGCCGTTGATTTGGAAAAAAAGACACTGGACTACGCGTTGGTTTAATTGGCGCGCGAACCATGGTGTGCTACAATGAAGGTAACGAAGAAGCGATTATAAATAATAAAAACAAAAATCAGTATGATAAATCAGCAAATTTTAGCGTACATAAAAAACGCGTTGGAGGGAGGGCAAAGTTTGGAGGAGGTCAAAAAGTCATTAATGCAGATGATGGAGTTTAACGGTTGGACGGAGGCGGAAGTTGAAGAGGCCTTGAGGCAATCGCAATCGCAGCCGATTCCCGAACAACAGGAGGCGCCGGAGTTCACGAGAGTTTCCGATTTCAGTCCGGCGGTTCATACTAAACCGAAAAGACACTTCGGCAAAACGCTCGCCGCGGTGTTTTTGTTCGTCTTGTTTTTTGGCGGCGCGAGTGCGTACGCTTACTTTTACTTTTTCCCCTCTCCGGAAAAAGTGATTCTGGAGATGTTTGAGCGGCAGCAAAAGACGGATTCTTTCGGGTATGAATCAAAAATCAACATTAAGACCTCTTCGGAAAAAAGCGGCGCCGCGAATCAGGTAATTGAGGTAAAACTGGCCGGGAAATATGACGTAAGAGACGAGGATAACATTAAGTCGTTATCCTTTTTGGACGCCAACATTTCCGGAGGAATTTTGGGAAATTTGTCGCTGGGTTTGGAGGCGAGGACGCTTGGCGGTATTTCGTATATAAAGGCGACCGATCTTCCGAATCTGGGCTTTATTGATTTTAGCTCAATAAATAACAAATGGATAAAAATTGACGTGGAGGAGGCGGCAAAACAATTTGGCTTGAGCGAGGAATTAAAGAAGAAAGAAGAAGAAAAGAAAAGAACGCGAGATTTGCTGCGAAACAGGGCGGACGAGGTGATGAAACTGGCGAAAGAATGGGAAGTCGTTCAGTCAATTGAAAAACTTCCCGGCGAAATCATAGACGGCCATAAGACTTACCATTACAAAATAATTTTTAACAAAGACGGACTGCGGGATTTTTTCTTGGGGACGCTGAAGATGATAAAGCCTGACCGAAAAATAAGCATGGAAGAACTGTCCGCGCTTGATATTTTTTTCAAAAACTTAGAAATTAACGATGTTGAAATTTGGATAGGAAAAAGCGATAAACTTCTCTACGGTTTTTTCGCGAATTTTAAGGTGCGAAAACCGGACAAGAAAAGCGCCGCCGATTTCACTTTTGACATCAAGTTTAACGATTACGGCAAACCGGTTGACGTAAAAGCCCCGGAAGGCGCGAAATCATTACAAGAGATTTTTAAGCAAAACTCGTCTTTCGGAAAAACGAGTGGTTTGTCGTCCGCGAGAGAGAAAGCGCGTAGCGCGAAACGGGATGCCGACATTAGGCAATTGCAATTTGCCCTGAGAATGTATCACGACAAATACGGAAATTATCCGGCTTCATTAAGCCAATTGTCTCCCGAATTTATCCGCAAAGTCCCCACGGACATTGCGAGCGGATCAAACTATAAATACGAAAGACAGTCTAATGGAAAAGGATACAGTCTTTGCTCCCAAACGGCGGAAGGGCAAAAGTGCTCATTCTCTCTTTAGTGGAAACCCAAACTTCCCCAAGGTAAGACCTTGGGGAAGTTTGTTAGAGGAACAATCGGGCGAGTTTTATTTCGCTGTAGGAGAAGTGGGGACCGAGGGTTCGGCGGGCGGGGGTGAGTTTCGTGCTCTTTGATTTTTCAAACGCCGCCTTTATTTTCTCAAATCTGTCCTGCCGCGGCTTCAGGTGTTCAATGTCAATTTTGTCTCCGCGTTCAATCAGTTTTTCCAAGTGATTAACGATGGTTTCTTCCGTCATTTCTCTTTCCGCCGCCATCTCGGCGACGCTCATCGTTTGGCCGACAAGGTTTTTCGTGATGTCATAGGTGCTTATTTTTTCCAAACCGTTCGCGCGCGCTCCGCCGGGTCCGGAAACCGAGCCGGCAAATTCTTTCTGCCTTTTCTCTTTTTCCTCATTTTTCATTTTTTTCAATTCTCCCGTCGCCCTTTCTGACATCCGTGCCAGCTCTTCGTCAAGCGACAAAATTTCTTCATTCACTTTCAGCGCCATATCGTTCAATCCGAGCAATCTCAACCCGTTCAGCGTTTTTACCCGCGAGATGGCGACATACCCCATTCCCTCAACGAACGAGCTTGAAAGGTCTATTTCCGCCGCGTCCATGCTCATCCCTTGGCTTTTGTGGATTGTTATCGCCCACGCCAAACGCAGGGGGAGCTGGCTGATGCTCGCCTTGATTTTGCCGTCCTCCTCCATATTCCAATCCTCTTTTTTGGCGATAATTTTTCTGCCGTCCGCCGTTTGGACAATCGGAAAACCGGAAGAATTGAATCCGATAACCGTTCCCATAGTACCGTTGAAATATCTTTGCTCAGGATTGTTTTTCACGAACATAACCGCCGCCCCTTCTTTGAGCCGCAATTCCTCCGGAGCCAGACAGCTTTTTTTCAGAGACTCCACCGCCGGCTTGTTTCCGGCGTTGACGCGCATATCGTACGCCTGCTCCCTCCCTTTTATTTCTTCAAGATGCCGCCGGTTGATGGCGTCCACATTCGCGTTGTGGGTGAAAAGTTTGGTCGCCGTTCCTTGTTTCAATTCGCCCCCGCGCCGCTCCCTTAACTTATTCAAGGTTTCCTCGCCGACATTGTTTTCCCGGATTTCGCGGAGGATTTGTATGAGAGAACTGTCACTGTGCCGGTGCTGTTCGTGAAGGTAGCATATTTTCAGGTCCATCTCGCTCCACACCCGAGAACTGTTCACGAAAGAAGCGTCCTCGCCACCCCTTGATATCGGGGGAAGCTGGAAAAAGTCTCCGCAAAGGACGACCTGTATTCCGCCGAACGGCCGTTCGTCCCGCCTGACGGCGCGGCATACTTGGTCAACCAGATCCAGGCGAAAGGAGTGGAGCATGGACACTTCGTCTATCACCAAAACTTTCGTGTTTTTGATTCTGCTCTTGATGTTTTGCCTTTGGGAAATGCGGTCAAGGTCAAAGGGCGTCAATTCGTCTTTAATGCCGATTCCCGCCCACGAATGTATGGTGAGCCCGCTGAGGTGGGTGGCGGCGATGCCGGTGGAGGCGGTCACGCCCACTCTGGCGCCCCGCCCTTTGAGAAAGCCGATGTATTCATTGAGAAGAAAAGTTTTTCCGCTCCCCGGCGCGCCGGTCAGGAAAACACTGCTCCCCATCTTCAAAATATCCAATGCTTCTTTTTGCGTCATGTTAAAATTATTGTAGCATAAAGAATTTTCCGATGATATTGCCTGAAAAAACCTCCGATTCCAACCCCTTGCTTTTTATTTCGGGCTATGGTAGCATAGGAGTATCAAACTGGGGTTTGCGAGGAAGAAGGGAGGTCGTGTCTTTGGCGCAGTATCATGGGTTTGAAGTTATTATTTACACGATATGTAGTTATCTTAAAAAAATGGATGAGAACATGAAAGAAGGAGTTATCGTTCGTCTTACCGACAAGGGATTTGGTTTTATCTCTCTTGGCGAAGGCGAGAACGATATCTTTTTTCACTCAAACGAACTTAAGAACGTTCAGTTTGACGATCTTAAGGAAGGTGATAAGGTGACATTTGAAGTGGTTGACGGACCTAAAGGACCGAACGCCGTAAATGTCAACCGAGTGTAAGAGAGTATTTGACTCAAACAAAAAATCCGCTTCGGCGGATTTTTTGTTTTGCCGCGCGGCGGTTGATTTTTGTTGATTGTTCGGATAGTCTGAAATTAGATTACAACTACTAAGGGAGGAAATATGGCAAGAAAAAGAAGGGATATAGAAGTGGTGGACATCGACGATCTCGTCGATGTCCATGAAGTGTTTTACAATGAGTTCATTGCATCTCTTTTTCACGGGGAAACCCCCGCGGAAATGGAGGAGGCAACCCGGGATTTCGCGCCAGAAGGTACAAACTTCTGGCCGATAGGGCATTAGAAACAGCTTACTTGCCAAACACCCTAAGCAAATCAACCGCTTAGGGTGTTTTATTATGCCACACATTTGAATCCCCCGAAGTCGGACTTCGGGGGATCGGAGGATTGGGGGTGGGAAAACCACCGCCATATGTGTGTGGGCATTATCCAAAAAAACCTTGACATTTATATTAGTTAGTGTATAATATGGGCAGATAAAAAAGGTGCAGGGGCACTTTGAAAAATTAAATAAAATCTTTTGTTGGAGGTAGGGATATGAGAGATATACTGATCGTAGAAGACAATTCTGAGTATGGAATGAACGCCACGCAGGCGGCAAGGGAGGCGGGGTTTAACCCCGTGGTGGTTGATACTCTTTGTAAGGCCAGGGAGTATCTAAAAGACAACACCCCTGCAATAATCTTAACCGACATGTGTTTCCCTGTCGCGGGAGATGATTCTCTTGAGAGGGGGAGTCTGAAGCAGGTTGTCTTGAAAAACAGACAACTCTGTAAAAAAATCAAAGAAATGTTTTTATCTGTTTTAAGGGAGCGTTCCTTAGAACAAGACAAAATATTTGAAGAAATATTTGAAGGAATAGAAGAAAAAAGCCCTGAAAGACGGGCAGAGGATTATTTGTTAGGGGAATTTGAATCAAGGTTTTCCGATGGCAATATGTTGCCATCGGGATATTTTATCATTAGAGAGTCTATAAAAAGAAATATTCCGTATGCAGTAGTTACGGATGTTTCCGGTCATGGATCGGACATCCTTTACTACATCGCCGGTGCTGGGGCGATGTCGGAAGAAGAGGCCCTAAAAGTAGACAAAGCCAGACAAGAGGATTGTGACGCCCCTCTTGTCTTAGACAATCCAAGGATTGTCTTATCAAAAAATAAGCCAAAGGAAGACTGGCTAAAGGCAATCAAAGCAGCAGCAAAGAAGTAAAGAAGCGAAGTCGTACAAGCCCGCAATTTGACTAGATTTACTTAGTCAAGTTGTGGGCTTTTTTATTTTGGTCGGGGTGTTTGGTATGCTATAATTACAGTCACGGACATCAGGCAAATCAAACAATAGGCAATATGAAAAAAATAATTTCGGGGTGGAATTGGGAGAAGGTTTTGACCGGCGTTTCGGGGGCGGCTCTTTTGGTCGGGCTGTTTTTTTCTTGGGTGATGAAAGACGCCGCAACCGCCGAAGCGTTTTATTATGTTTCAATTTTCTTGGGCGGTTATTTCGTTTTCGTTGGCGCGGTCAAGGGGCTTCTCAAACAAAGATTTCTCAATATAAATTTTTTGGTGGTCGTGGCGGCGATGGGCGCCGTTTACATCAACCAGCTGGCGGAGGCCGCCGCCGTGGTCTTTTTCTTTTCTTTGGCGGAAGCGTTTGAGGAATTCGGCATTGAACGGTCGCGGAGGGCGGTTGAAGCGCTTTTGAAAAAATCTCCCCAAACCGCCATTTTGGAAAACGGCGAGGAAGTCCCCGTTGAAAAAGTGAGGGTGGGGGACATCGTTATCGTCCGCCCCGGCGACATCATTCCGGTGGACGGAAAAATCGCCAAAGGATTTTCTTCCGTGGACGAGGCGGCGATTACCGGCGAATCCATTCCCAAAGACAAGCGGGAAGGAGACGCCGTTTTCGCCGGAACAATCAACCAAAACGGATATCTGGAAATTGAAACCGCGAAGGAAAGCGGGGACTCCACCTTTTCAAAAATAATCAAAATGGTTGAAGCGGCGCAGAAATCGCGCGCCCCGTCGCAGGCATTCATTGACCGCTTCGCGAAGTACTACACGCCCTCCGTGGTTATCGGCGCGGCGTTGATTGCCGCCGTTCCTCCGCTGTTTTTCGGCGGAGTTTTTTCCGATTGGATATACCGCGCCCTGGTGCTTTTGGTTATTTCCTGTCCGTGCGCGCTGGTTATCTCCACCCCCGTTTCCATCGCCTCGGCGATAGGAGGCGCCTCGCGGAAAGGGGTGCTTGTCAAAGGCGGCAAGTATCTTGAGCTTCTCGGAAAAATAAAGGCGGTCGCTTTTGACAAAACAAGAACACTCACGCTCGGAGAGCCGTACATTTCCGAAGTTGTCGCCTTCAACGGCTTTTCAAAAGAGGATGTCATAGCCGACGCCGCCGGCATAGAAAAATTCTCCTCCCATCCTCTCTCAAAAAGCATTTTGGATTTCGCGCAGAAGGAAGGCATCACGCCTCATCTTATGGACAAGTACGAGCATTTCGCCGGCAAGGGAGGAAGGGCGACCTGTTTGGTTTGCGGCGACCTTGAACATTGCGTAGGCAACTTGAAGCTGGTTCAGCCGGACGGAAACTTGGAGGGCGAGGCGTATAAAAAAACGGAAGAATTGGAGAAAGAAGGAAAAACCGTCGTTCTCGTGAGCGAGGACGGAAAATTGATGGGCGCGCTGGCGATATCGGACAGATTAAGGCCGGAGGCGGGGCTGGCGATAGGGAAACTGGCGAGAATGGGAATTGAATCCGTTATGCTCACGGGAGACAATTCCCGCGCCGCGGATTTCGTGGCGCGGGAAACGGGGATTAAGGAAGTTTACACTTCGCTTTTGCCGGACGAGAAACTGCGGAAAATTGAAGAGCTGAAAAAACGGTTCGGGTTTGCCGCGATGGTCGGCGACGGCGTGAACGACGCGCCTTCGCTGGCGGCTTCAACGGTTGGCATCGCTATGGCGGCGGGGGGTTCGGATGTGGCGATTGAAACCGCGGATGTCGCTTTAATGAACGGCAGCCTGCTTAACATCCCTTACGCGATAAAACTCGGCAAGAAAAGTTTGAAGACAATCAAGTGGAACATTGGCGTCGCCCTCGCCGTGAAGGCGGTTTTCTTGGTTGGCGCGGTGTCCGGCTTCGCCCACCTTGAAGCCGCCATCGCCGCCGATTCCGGCGTCGCCATTCTCGTTATCTTAAACAGTTTGAGAATGTTTAATGTTGAATAATAAAAATGCGCGCCACGAAAAATGTGCGCCACTCGGTGGCGCACATAGTGGCGCAGTGGCGGCAGTAAGACCCGTACCCCGTGGGAGTGTCTTGAAAAAAGTTTTGCAATTATTTCTTTTCTGCTATAATGGCGGGAGCGTTAAAAGGGCGAAAATTATTAAAACAATTAAGTAGAGAATAAAAAACATTATGAAAGGAAAAAACAGAACATTGATTATCGCGGTTATCGGCGCCGCCGTTTTGGCGGGAGGCGTGTTTTGGGCGGCGGGCGGTTCGGGAAGCAAAACGGCTTCGGCTCCCGACAGGGAAATCCCCCCCGTGGCGAGCGCGATCTCCATTTTGCAAAATGATTGGGATTTCGGCGAAATTTCAATGAAGGACGGCGATGTTGTCCACAATTTTGAAATGAAAAACGAGGGGACGGAGCCGGTTGTCATTAAAAAAGTTTTTACTTCCTGCATGTGCACGACCGCGTTGATTAAAGACGCTTCGGGAAACGAATACGGGAAGTTCGGCATGCCGGGGCACGGCTTGCCGTCAAAAACGGATGTCGTAATCGGTCCGGGGGAAACCGCCATTGTTGAAGCCGTTTATGATCCGGCGGCGCACGGTCCGGCGGGAGTGGGGCTCGCGAGGCGGTCAATCTATCTTGAAACGAATTCTTCCGTTTCTCCAAAGGTTGAGGTGAGGTTCAGCGCGTTGGTATCCAGATAACAAAACAAAAATAAAACATGGACATAATCTTTTCCGCTTCAATCATAGCCTCGTTCCTCGCCGGTATGGTCGCGCTTTTCGCCCCGTGCTGCATTACGGTTCTCTTGCCGGCGTATTTGGCGTCCGCGTTCAGAGAGAAAAGGAATGTCTTGAAAATGACATTGGTTTTTTTCGCCGGTATTTCCGTCGTCCTGCTTCCCATCGGGTTGGGGGCGGCGTGGCTCGCGGACATCTTTAAGGATTTTCACAAGGAATTATACGTGTTCGGCGGAGCCTTTATGCTTCTTTTGGCGGTTTTCTCGGTAATGGGCAGGGGAATGTCCATAATCCCAATGCCGAAAAAATTCAAGGTCTCCGGAGTTAACGCGCGCCATCCGAAATCGGTTTTTCTGCTCGGGATGTTTTCCGGCGCCGCCACCGCCTGCTGCGCTCCGGTGCTCGCTGGAGCCGTGACGCTGGCGGTGCTTTCCGGAGTTTTCTGGAAGGCCGTGATTGTCATATTCGCCTACATTTTCGGAATGACTTTGCCGCTTTTCGTCGCCGCTTACTTTTACGACAAATTCAAACTTGAACAATCACGCTTTATCAAAGGAAAAATTTTTGAGGTGAAAACGCCGGCGTTTTTGGCGAAAGGCGAAGCCGGAAAAACGCTTCGCGTTCATTCCACGAACCTGCTTTCCGCGGCGATTTTCCTGATTATGGGAACGATACTGCTCGTTCTGGGATTTTCAGGAGACGCTTTTTGGTCCCCCGAGATGCAGGCGAAAATCGGAAATTCCCTAAACAGCTGGTCGCAGTCCGCCTTGGAGGTGCTGATGAAAATCCCCAACATTTTCTGGGGAACCGCCATTGTCCTTCTTTTTTCTTTTTTCCTTTACAAGGCGATAAAAGAAAAAAATAAATAAAACAAAAAATATATGAAAACAAAACAAGAAATTTACTTCATTCTCGCCGGCGCGGTGTTCTTGTCGCTGGCTCTTTTCACTCAATTCTTTAATGTTAAAATCAATGTTGAAAAACGGGCTGAAAACGGTTCCGGCGAGACGGCGGCAGTGGTTGATCTGAAAGAACTCGTCATCCCCGCCGCCGGAGCGGTTATTCCCGTCAAGTGGGGAGACCTCGGAAAACAAATGGTTGAAGCGGGAGTGATTGACGGGGCGAAATTTGAATCGCTCTATGCCGCTCAAGGAGGGCTGGACGAGACCGGCAAAAAACTTCTTTACGGAGAGGGAAACGGCAGCCTTAAAATCACGGCGGAGAACTCAAGGACGGTTCTCAATCTGCTCTGGGCTTTGGGGTTGGGAAACAAAAATAAAATTTTGGAGGAAGGCCCGATGGTTAAGTATGGAGAGGGCAATGTCGGGCGTTTCGCCTCCACCGGAGGGTGGACGCTCGCGAAAGGAAATATGATGGACCATTATTCCGCGCATCAATTCATAACGCTTTCCAAGGAACAGCAGGCGCTCGTTGAGAGGGTGTCAAAAAACATTTACCGCCCGTGCTGCGGCAATGCCACCTATTTTCCGGATTGCAACCACGGTATGGCGATGCTCGGACTGCTTGAACTGATGGCGTCGCAAGGCGTCCCCGAAGGGGAAATGTATAAAGCGGCGTTGAAGGTGAATTCCTACTGGTTCCCGAGCACCTACTTGACCATCGCCAAGTATTCGCGAAAAAAAGGAATTGAATGGAAGGACGTTGACGCGAAAGAAATTCTGGGCAGGTCTTACTCAAGCGGCGCCGGCTACCAAAGAATAAAAGCGGAAGTTGAGCCGGCGCGGGCCGGAGGCGGCGGAAGCTGCGGCGTTTAGCCAAACCCCGGTTATCCACAGTTTAGAATTTGACTAATAATACCCCCCTGGGGTATTATTGATTTATATGAAAAAAGACATAAAAAACAGAGTCGCGCGCCGGCTGAAAATTCTTGAAGGGCAGATAAGGGGGCTTCAGAAAATGGTGGAAGGGGAGGAGTATTGCGTAAAAATCATTCAGCAATCGTCCGCCGCCCGCCACGCGCTTTCCGGAGTTGAAGATCTCATCCTGGAAAACCATCTCTCAACCCATGTCGTTGAGCAGATAAGGACGGGGAAAAAAGACAAGGCGGTGAAAGAAATTTCGCAAATTTACAAGCTAGCGAAAAAGAAGTAATCAACCAAATAAAACAAAACAAAAATGGAAAATCAAACGGGAGGTAATCAAATAAACGGCGCGACCAAAAAGAAACTGGTTTTGACGGCATTCGTCCTGTTTTCGGTCCTGCTGGTCGGGCTTTTTTACTTGTTCACTTCCGCCGGGCAGACGGCGAACATCGCTTTTGCCTATGCCGTCGGGCTTTCAATGATTGTTTTGCCGTGCACCCTGCCGCTCGCGTTCGTGATAGTGCCGATGGCGATGGGCAAAAAACCGCTGAAAGGCTTTTTGATGTCCGTGTTCTTCGGGCTCGGGTTGGCAATCACGCTTTCAATTTACGGGCTGTTCGTAGCCCTAATCGGGAAAAGTATCGGTTTGGACCGGGCGATTGGCGAGGCGGGGATGGTGAGCAAGGTGCTGTTTATGATCGGCGGGCTGGCGGCGTTTATTTTCGGGCTTTCGGAATTGAACCTCATTAAATTCAAAATGCCCTCTTTCGGCGGCGCCATCCCTCAGTCAATCCAGAATCGGGGCGATTACTTAAAGGCGTTTTTCCTCGGGCTTTTCCTCGGCAACGCCGGGGTGGGCTGCCCGAACCCGCTGTTTTACGTTCTGCTCGGAGACATCGCCGTCGTCGGAAGCGTTACGCACGGCTGGTGGCTCGGCTTTATTCACGGGATCGGCAGGGCGACCCCGCTGGTGTTCCTGGCGATTCTCGGAATTTTGGGTGTCAACGCCGTGGGGAATATCGCCAAAAAGGCGGTCGTGGTGAAAAAATGGACGGGCATCGCCCTCATCCTGCTCGGCGCGCTCATATTCATAATGGGGGCGTCGCACAGTTGGTACGAGAGCACGGGCATTCACAGCGGATGGAACAGGGTCGTCCAAATGGTGGCGGGAGACACGGTTGTGGAGAAGGGCGCCGTTTCCGAAAAGCCGGTTGCCGCGGAGAAAAGCAAAGAGCACGAGGACGGCTCGGATTTCGTCCCCGCCCCTTGGTCATGGATTACGCTTCTGCTTATGATTATCGTTCCGCTCGGCTGGTTTAAATTTAAAAGCAAAAAACAGGTCGAATCAACAAAATAAAAAATTATCGGACAATAAATTTCAAAAACAAAAAATATGAAAAGCAAAATTCAATTTTTAACGATGGCGGGATGCCATAATTGCGAAGCGGTCAAGAAGGTGTTTGACGAAATAATGCCGGAATTTTCCGACAAGGCGGAGGTTGAGGAAGTGGATATGACGACACCGGAAGGGATGGAGCTGGTGCAGAAGTACGGAATTATGGCGTCACCCGGGATAGTCATAAACGAGGAGCTTTTTTCTTCGGGAGGAGTGGACAAGGAGAAACTTATTGAAAAATTAAAGTCGCTTTAACAGGTGAAGGGGGCAAAAAACAAAATGGAAAATGGAAATGAAAACAAGGATGTGAACGCGGAGGCGGGTTCGGGTGCGGCGGGCGTAAACAAAAAATCGTACGCTTTGCCGATCGCGATTTTGGCGGCAGGGCTGCTGATCGCGGGGGCGGTCGCTTTCCGCCCGGGTTCGGGCGCGAATGATTCCGCCCCGACCCCGGCTGCCAAAGAAAGCGGAGCGGCGGCAACGGTTGAAAGAACGGCGATAACCGCGGACGACGACGCCGTTCTCGGCAATCCCGACGCCTCGGTGACATTCATAAATTTCGGGGACTTCCGCTGCCGCTACTGCAAGCTTTTTCAGGAAACGATAAAACCGGCGATTATGGAAAAATACGTCAAAACCGGAAAGGTGAAATATGTTTACAGGGACTTGATAACGATGGGGGATAATTCCATTTTGGCGGCGGGCGGAGCGAATTGCGCCGGCGAGCAGGGAAAATACTGGGAGTTCGCCGACACGCTGCATTCGGGAGAAGGCGGACACAATACCGTTTACACGGAAGACTCCCTTTCCCAAATGGCCGTTTCTTTGGGGCTTGACGCCGGAAAATTCAGGCAGTGCCTGGACTCAAAAGAGTATGTTAAAGAAGTTAAGAAGGACACGGAAGAAGCGAGGGCGGCGGGGGCTACCGGAACGCCGACCGTGTTCATAAACGGAAGGATTATTGTCGGACTCGCTTCCCTCGGCGAGTACGAAAAAATTATTGACGAGGAGCTCGCGAAAGCGGCGGCGGAGGGAAAATAAAACAATGAAAAAGGAGGAAAAAATCGTAAAATCTTTGCTTGGCGAGGCGGGCGTAACCGTCAACGGGCGCGCGCCTTACGACATTCAAATTAAAAACCCGAAATTCTACAAAAGGGTTTTGAACCAAGGGTCACTCGGACTCGGCGAGGCGTATATGGACGGCTGGTGGGACTCCGCCGTTTTGGACGAACTTTTCAACCGCCTGCTCCTCGCCAACATAGAGGAGAAGGCGGGTGAAAACTTGAGTATGGTCATTCACGGACTGTCGGCGGCGCTGTTTAATCTGCAGAGCAAGTCGCGCGCTTTCATTATCGGAAAAAGGCATTACGACATCGGCAACGATTTATACAAGGTGATGCTTGACCGGCGAATGACATACACCTGCGGGTATTGGAAGGACGCGGACAATCTGGACGAGGCGCAGGAGGCGAAATTGGATCTTGTTTGCCGAAAAATCGGGCTGAAAAAAGGGCAAAAAATTCTTGACATCGGATGCGGATGGGGATCTTTCGCGAAATTCGCCGCCGAGAAATACGGCGCCGAAGTGGTCGGGATTACCGTTTCCGAAGAGCAGGTCAAGCTGGGAAAAAAGCTGTGCGAAGGATTGCCGGTTGAAATAAGATTGCAGGATTACAGGGATGTTGATGAAAAATTTGACCACATCGTTTCGCTCGGAATGTTTGAGCATGTCGGTCCGAAAAATTACAAGACATATATGAAAACCGCCGCCCGCCTGCTGAAAGATGACGGATTGTTCCTTCTCCACACAATAGGCGGGAACAAGTCGGTGATTTCATTTGAGCCGTGGATAGAAAAATATATTTTCCCGGGAGGATTGATACCGTCCATCAAGCAGATAGCGAAATCGGTTGAGGGATTGTTTGTCGTTGAGGACTGGCACAACTTCGGGGCGGATTACGATAAGACGCTGATGGCTTGGCACAAAAATTTTGAGGAGAATTGGAGCAAAATAAAGGATAATTACAGCGACAGGTTTTACAGAATGTGGAGATATTATCTCCTGTCCTGCGCCGGAGGTTTCCGCGCGAGAAAAAACCAGCTGTGGCAGATAGTGTTGTCAAAAAACGGGGTCCCCGGCGGATACGATTCAATCCGCTGAGTAAAAATCATTAAAAATAATCAGCCGTGATTGCGGCGCGCGTATTATGGAAAACAAACAAAAAAATTGGACAAGAGCGATTATTTTCTTAATCATTGGAGCCGGACTGATTTTTTTCGGCCTCCATTTTAGCATGCCCGACAATCACGAGAAACCGGCAATGACTCAAGAAAAAGAGGCGTTCAAAAACATAACGGCGGAGCAGCTGCGAACAATGCTTGATAATAAGGATTTCCTGCTCGTGAATGTTCATTCTCCGTATATGGGCGAGATTGAGAAAACGGATTATTTTATCTTCGCCAACGACATAAAGAATAATCTTGACAAATTCCCGGACGGCAAAGACACGAAAATAGTTCTTTATTGCCGGAGCGGAGGAATGAGCAGGATGGCGGCCCAAGATTTGGCGGATATGGGATACGCGAATGTGTTCAATTTACTGGGAGGAATGAACGGCTGGGAGCAGGCGGGGTACAAACTGGATTTCGTGGAGGCGAACAGAAAATAGGGGATAAAATTTAAAAACAATGGAAAACAAAAATATGATTAAAAAAACTTTTAAAATAAGGGGGATGCATTGCGCCGGCTGCGTGAGGACGATTGAAAAAGCGCTTTTGAAGACCGCCGGAATTCACAGCGCTTCGGTGAATTTCGCCACCGAGGCGGCGCTGATTGAGTTTGACGAAAATGTCATTTCCGAGCGGGAGATCGCCAAGATCGTAAAAGAAATCGGCTATGATCTTGAGATTGGCGATGGTTTGGCGGCTGAGCCGCCAAACGGGGCGGACGGCGCGGACACGAAAACCGCCGCGATAAAAGTCCTCGGTATGGATTCTCCCCACTGCGCCATGGTCGTGGAGGGCGCTCTCAAAAAAATTCCGGGCGTTAAAAATATTGATGTTGATTTCTCAAACAAAAGGGCGAAGGTTGTTTTTGACACTAAAAAAACGAGCATAGAAGAGATTTTTAAAGTTATATCGGACGCGGGATACAAGCCGATTGAAGAAGAAGGGCGGGCGGAGGAACTTATGGACAAGGAAAAAAGCGAAAGGGAAAAGCAGGTGAAAACGCTCAAACGGAAACTTACGGTGGGCGCGATTCTTTCCGTTTTTATATTTCTCGGAAGTTTTCCCGGATGGTTTCCGTTTGTTCCGAATTTTTTGAGCAGCCGCTGGGTTCTTTTACTTTTGACCACCCCGGTGCAGTTTTGGGTGGGGAGGCAGTTTTACGCCGGACTGAAGCTTCTCGTTAAATACCGCTCGGCGGATATGAATACGCTGATTTCCATCGGAACGCTGTCCGCTTATTTTTACAGCGTCGCCGTAACGATTTTCCCGGACTTTTTCGCGAGGGGCGGAGCGGAGGCGGGGGTTTATTTTGACACCTCCGCCATTATCATCGTCCTGATTCTGCTCGGCAAATATTTTGAAATTCTTATGAAGGGCAGGGCTTCGGAGGCGATAAAAAAACTGATAGGGCTCCAGCCGAAAACCGCCAAAGTTTTGAGAGGCGGAAAGGAGGTTGAAGTGGCCATTGAGGAGGTTCAAGTGGGCGATCTCATAGTAGTGCGGCCCGGGGAGAAAGTTCCCGTGGATGGAAAAATAACAGAGGGCGAGTCGGAAATTGACGAATCAATGGTGACGGGGGAATCAATGCCCGTCCACAAAACGACGGGGGACGCCGTTATCGGAAGCTCCGTGAATAAATTCGGAACATTCACTTTTGAGGCGACAAAAATAGGGAAGGACACCGTTCTTTCGCAGATTATCAAAATGATTGAGGAGGCGCAGGGCTCAAAGGCGCCCATCCAGCGGCTGGCGGATGTCGTTTCCTCTTATTTCGTTCCCGTGGTGATGGCCATTGCCATCGTTACTTTCATCGTTTGGTATGTTTTCGGGCCCGTTCCGGCGTTCAGTTTCGCTTTGGTCAATTTCGTGGCGGTGCTCATTATCGCCTGTCCGTGCGCGCTGGGGCTCGCCACCCCGATGGCGATTATGGTTTC
>JAADHB010000029.1 GCA_013152035.1 bacterium | reverse complement strand
ATTTTATCGTTTCCGGTTTTACGCCTTGCGACTTGGCGAAGGCGGCAGCCGCCAGAATGTTATACAAATTAAATTCACCGGAAAGTTTTGAGTGGACGCGGACATTGTCAATCGTGAAATCAATGCCGTCTTTGGAAATCTCGCGGGAAGAAACATTTTTCAGCCCGTACTTTATTATTTCCACGCCGTCTCGCGGCTTGAAACTTTCCAAAAACCACGGAGTGTTTTGGTCGTCTTCATTCACGACCAAAACCTTTTTCTTTTTAGGCGATCTTCCCAACGCCTTGAAAAGTTTTAGTTTGGCGTTGCGATACTTTTCAAACGAACCGTGCGATTCAATGTGCTCCGGAGCAAGGTTGGTGAAAATAAGCGCGTCAAGGTTTATGAATTTGTGCCGGTGCTGGACGGCGCCCTCGGATGTCAGTTCCAAGATGGCGTATCGGCATTTTTTATCAACCGCTCCCCTTAAAAATTTTTGCGCGAAAAACCTGCCCGGCATCGTCATTTTAAATTCGTTTTTTCGCGACTCCTCGCCGATCTTGAACCGCAGAGAGGAAGCGAGCGCGGTTTCGTACCCGGCCTCCTCAAGGATGGCGTTGATGATTTCAACGGTGCTGGTTTTTCCTTTCGTTCCGGTAACTCCCACGACGAAAATTTTCCGCGACGGGAAGCGGTAAACCACCGCCGCCGTAAAAGCCAGCAGCCAATGGTAAATCGGCTGCCCCATCCTAAAAATCTTTTTCGGAATAACCCTCCTCCCAAATTTCAAAAATGTTTCCAAGTTCATTGTTATAATTCTATCTCTTTACAAAGCAATTCACAAATGTTAAGTATTGTTTTAGATAACAATAAAATAACTAGGAGGTGAGTAAAATGCCGGCTTTTCATAACCATTCAATGTTGGAGGACGACAGGAGAGATCCTGTCGAAAAAATCAAAAAAGAATTTCGCCTGAAAAAGTACCTAGACGGTGCCTACAGCACCGTCGGTCACACCTACGCTGTAATAGTGGAGGTGTGCGATATTAGAAACCCTGACATCAGGGAATTTATTGAAGAGTTAAACAAAAGGATCGAAGTTGGGGGGTGCGGGTATGCCCGCATTTCCTCCCCACTAGATTATTTATATTCGCTTACACTACATCGTCTGGCTTGGTTGCTGGACGACATGAAAATCGGAGAAAAGGAGCAAGAAAAAATCCTTGAGGCGGCATATCCTCCAACGCGCCTCATGTATTAGGCAAGTTAAATACTGAAGTAAAAGAAGGAGCTGTTGCGCTCCTTCTTTTTTAATACAAATGCTTCTTGATCAACCCCTCAAGTTCCTTTATGTGCCCCTCTTTGTCTTCCTCCATTTTCTTCCAGAAGTTTTGGCAATCCCCGCAGCCCTCGCTGTCTTTTATGTAATTGTTTTTAATCCGCCAGAGGGATTTGTTTTCCTGCACCATCTGCTTCATTAAATTGTAGATATGATTCTCAGTCATTTTTTATTATTCCCATTGATTTATAAAATTATTTCGACCCGTTGTTTTCAAAAAATTGTTCAACATCTTCCGGCCGTATTAGGCGAACATCATCGGCAACCGTTGAGAGTCCAAAAGACTGGCCTTTGGGTATCCCGACATATTGAACTTTTTTGCCAATCAACCTGACTTCTTCCACTGCCGGAACCAAATCCGTGTCGGAGCTTACCAAATACGCAATATCGTATTTATCCTGTCTGGCGAAGCGGATCATTTCCACCGCCAAACGCACATCAACTCCTTTTTCGTGATAACTTTTGTCGGGGTGCTGGATAAGCTGACCAAGAACAACACGAACTTTTTGCTTTTGCAGCCGCATAAATAATCTTTGTTGACTGGCATACATCGTTTTACTTTTTTCATTATTATTTTGTTGCCTTACCGCTCCAAGATAATAATGAATTTCAGCTAAATTATTTGATTGAACCAGCCATTCAGAGAAATTTCTGAAATGAAAATCAAGCAAGTTGTGCCTGCCTTTAAGTTTTGATTTTAATTCCTTTAATTTGAAGTATAAGTTCCCGCCGTCAATAAATACAAATGCTCTGCTCATAGCGATATTCTAGCATAAAATAAAACTGCCGTCTCGCCAAAAGGCGGGACGGACAGTGGGATTAATGCTTTAATTGTAATTGACTGGCGTATGTATGTCAAGCGCGAAATGTGGATAATCTACCTTCCTATTTCCTTCAGCGCCGCCTTTATTCTGGCGTTGGCGCCTTTAATTTCCAGCGGGATTTTTTTGAGCGCTTCGCGCGCTTCGCTCAGCGAATATCCGAGGGACTGCAGGGCTTCCAAAACATCGCCCTCCTCTTTGAGCATCGCGTTTCCCGTTTCGCCGAGATCAAGCCCGCCCATTTTGTCCCGCAATTCCAAAACAATCTTTTCCGCTATTTTCCGCCCGATGCCGGAAACCTTCGTGAGATACGAGGTGTCGCCGGCGGAGATAGCGCGCTTCAGGGTGTCCAGCGGGGCGACCGCCAGCACGCCGAGCCCGGACTTTGGGCCTATTCCCGAAATCTGGATGAGCATTTCAAAAAATTCCAGTTCGGCGTACTCCATAAAACCGTACAATTCCAGCGCGTTTTCCCGCACATGGAGGTGCGTCCACAAAGAAAGGCCGTCGGGATTTTTCCGCGCCTCTTTCAGCGCCTCGGGCATCACGAAAATTTTGTATCCGACGCCGCTTACATCAAGGGCGACGAACCTGTCGCCTCGCATCAGCACTTTTCCCGACAAATGAGATATCATATTTCCATTTTACCCTTATTTGCCCCACACTACAAATTCAGAGCATTTGAGCGGCGCCGTTTGCAATTTTTGGCGGGAATTGCTAGGATAATGGGGTTATGCAATTGCACCAAATCCGCCGAGGCGGACCGAAAACTAAAAATAAAGAAAAAAAACGCGTCGGGCGTGGCGGAAAACGCGGCACCTATTCCGGAAAGGGAATGAAGGGGCAGAAGTCGCGCGCCGGAGCGAAAATGCGTCCCGAAATGAGGGACATAATAAAGAAGCTGCCCAAATTGCGGGGGTACAGGTTTAACGCTTTCAGGGAAAAGCCCGAAGCGGTTAATCTGGGTGTTTTGGAGAAAAATTTTGACGATAACGCCAAAATCAACCCGCAAACCCTTTTGGAAAAGAAAATAATCGCGACGAAAAAAGGGAAAACGCCATTGGTTAAAATCTTGAGCAGCGGCAATATCACGAAAAAACTTTCGGTTTCCGAATGCCAAATTTCCGCCTCCGCGAAGGAAAAAATAGAAAAAGCGGGAGGGAGCGTAAAATCAGAAACCCGAAATCCAAAATCCGAAACAAATTCAAACAAAGAAAATTCAAAACATTAGAGCTTCCGACTTAACGATATGAATAATTTTTTAAGGAGACTAAAACTTATTTTCAAAGACCCGGACCTGAGGGGGAAGATCTTTTTCGTTCTTCTCGTTTTGGCGCTC